>JBEIPX010000163.1:0-6842 GCA_040376815.1 Bradyrhizobiaceae bacterium | reverse complement strand
TGCATGCGCAAGACATCGGCATTGGTCTTGCTCGCGCGATCCGCGCGGCGGTGTCCGGCCGTCCTGGTGGCGTCTATCTCGACCTGCCGGCCAAGCTGTTTGGTCAGGTGATGAACGCCGACGCCGGTCAGAAGTCGCTGGTGAAAGTCATCGACGCTGCGCCGGCGCAAATTCCTGCGCCGGATGCCATCAAGCGCGCGCTCGATGTGCTGAAATCGGCGAAGAAGCCGCTGATCATTCTCGGCAAGGGTGCGGCTTACGCGCAGGCCGACGACGCGGTAAAGGCGCTGGTCGAAACCTCGGGCATTCCGTTCCTGCCGATGAGCATGGCGAAGGGCCTGCTGCCGGATACGCATCCGCAGTGTGCCGGTGCTGCACGTTCGACGGTGCTGAAAGACTCCGATGTCGTCATGCTGATCGGCGCGCGCCTCAACTGGCTGCTGTCGCACGGCAAGGGCAAGACCTGGGGCGATGCACCGAAGAAGTTCATCCAGATCGACATCGAGCCGAAGGAAATGGATTCCAACGTCGAGATCGTAGCTCCCGTTGTCGGTGACATCGGCTCCTGCGTGACTGCTCTGCTCGATGGCATGGGCAAGAGCTGGCAGAAGCCGTCAGCCGACTGGACCGGGGCCGTCAGCAAGAAGCGCGACGAGAACGTCTCGAAGATGGCGCCGAAGCTGATGAACAACAATTCGCCGATGGATTATCACGGCGCGCTCGGCGTTCTGCGCACCATTATCGCCGAGCGGCCGGACGCGATGCTCGTCAACGAGGGCGCCAATACGCTCGACCTCGCTCGCGGTATCGTCGACATGTACAAGCCGCGCAAGCGCATCGATGTCGGCACCTGGGGCATCATGGGTATTGGCATGGGCTACTGCATCGCCGCGGCCGTCGAGACCGGCAAGCCGGTGCTGGCGATCGAGGGCGACAGCGCTTTCGGCTTCTCCGGCATGGAGGTCGAGACGATCTGCCGCTACAACCTGCCGGTCTGCATCGTCGTCTTCAACAATGACGGCATCTATCGCGGCACCGACGTCAATCCGACCGGCGGCCCGGACGTTGCACCCACGGTGTTCGTCAAGGGCTCGCGCTACGACAAGATGATGGAGGCCTTCGGCGGCGTCGGCGTCAACGCGACCTCGCCCGACGAACTCAAGCGCGCCGTCAATGCGGCGATGGATTCAGGCAAGCCGACCCTCATCAATGCGGTGATCGATCCGGCTGCCGGCAGCGAGAGCGGCCGCATCGGCAATCTCAATCCGCAGAGCGTGCTGAAAAAGAAATAGGACTTTTCAATCGCGCCGGGAACGCGTAGCTCCCCGGCGATCTTTTCTCGAACTTTGGCGTCAGAAGGCGCCGATTGACACGGAGCAGACGATGACACAGGCGCTGAAGGGCGTTCGTATTCTTGATTTCACCCACGTTCAGTCGGGCCCGACGTGTACGCAGCTGCTCGCCTGGTTCGGCGCGGACGTGATCAAGGTCGAGCGGCCGGGTGTCGGCGATATCACCCGCGGTCAATTGATGGATGGTCCGAATGCGGACAGCCTCTACTTCACGATGCTCAACCACAACAAGCGGTCGATCACCCTCGACACCAAGAACCCGAAGGGCAAGGAAGTCCTCACCGCGCTGATGAAGAAGTGCGACGTGCTGGTCGAGAACTTCGGCCCGGGCGTGCTCGATCGCATGGGCTTCCCGTGGGAAACCATTCACCAGATCAACCCGAAGCTGATCGTCGCTTCGATCAAGGGCTTCGGCCCCGGTCCGTATGAAGATTGCAAGGTGTACGAGAACGTTGCGCAGTGCACCGGCGGCGCCGCCTCGACCACCGGCTTCCGCGATGGCTTGCCGCTCGTCACCGGCGCGCAGATCGGCGACAGCGGCACCGGTCTTCACCTCGCGCTCGGTATTGTCGCCGCGCTCTATCAGCGCAACACCACCGGCAAGGGGCAGCGCGTCACCGCCGCCATGCAGGACGGCGTCCTCAACCTCGCGCGCGTCAAGCTGCGCGATCAGCAGCGCCTCGCGCATGGACCGCTCAAGGAATACAGCCAGTTCGGCGAAGGCATTCCGTTCGGCGATGCCGTGCCGCGCGCCGGCAACGACTCGGGTGGCGGCCAGCCCGGCCGCATTCTCAAGTGCAAGGGCTGGGAGACCGATCCGAACGCCTACATCTATTTCATCACCCAGGCGCCGGTCTGGGAGAAGATCTGCGACGTGATCGGCGAGCCGACCTGGAAGACCGATCCGAACTACGCCAAGCCGCCGGCGCGTCTGCCGCGCCTGAACGAAATCTTCGCGCGCATCGAACAGTGGACGATGACCAAGACCAAGTTCGAGGCCATGGAAATCCTGAACAAGGACGACATTCCGTGCGGTCCGATCCTGTCGATGAAGGAGCTTGCGGAAGATCAGTCGCTGCGCGCCACCGGCACGGTGGTCGAAGTCGATCATCCGCAGCGCGGCAAGTATCTGTCGGTCGGCAATCCGATTAAACTCTCCGACAGTCCGACCGTCGTCACGCGTTCGCCGCTGCTCGGCGAACACACCGATGAAATTCTGCGCCAGGTGCTGGAGTTCAGCGACAAACAGCTCGCTGACGTTCATGCCTCCGGCGCGCTCGAGCCTCCCCGGAAAGTCGCTGCGGCTGAATAAGCCGCGCTGCACGTACCGGGACTTGAAGGCCGGCGACTTGTTCGCCGGCCTTTTTTATTCTGGAGTGCCATCGGACGGTTTGGATACGTACCGCTTGGGTGCTGTTTCGCATCGGCGATATTGCGTCGCCAAAATCGAATATGCACGCAAAACAGACTTGTACTCTGGCATATCATATACCAAGATGCATTCGGCAGCCTGCGAGCAAGATGGGCGTCAGAGAGGGACGAAACGGATGACAATGCTGGCCGTCAGTCTGCTGCAGCAAATTCACCTACAGTTTTGCAGCGCGCTGTTGTCCACTGATCAACCTCACCACAACCAATGACCAATAGCTCACACTGGCACGCGCCGGGCAAGAAAGAGTCCGGTTCGATCTCGCTCGATCCGCATTGGTTCGTGTTGTGGAATATCTCTCGGACACCCGATCGTATCGAAGACGCGCGTGACCCGGTAAAGGACTTTTGAGCAGATATTTCTTTTCCGGTACCGGCGGCGGAAGCTGAAGGAGAATAGACTGAAACGACACGTCTCTTGAACTGGTCATCCTGACGAAGCCGGCGCGAGACCGGCACGTCCAATCAAATGGGAGGTACGTATGAAGCACTCTGTCTTGCACTACACGCTGGGTGCCGCCGTCGCGGCATGCATCGGCGCCACCGCGGTTCCTGCATCTGCGGCATGGGAGCCGACGCGGCCTGTCGAGTTCATCATTCCGGCGGGAACCGGCGGCGGCGCGGACCAGATGGCGCGCACGATCCAGGGCATCGTCACCAAGCATAGCTTGATGAAGCAGCCGATGGTCGTCATCAACAAATCGGGCGGCGCCGGCGGCGAAGGCTTTCTCGACGTAAAGTCGTCGGCCAACAATCCGCACAAGATCATCATCACGCTGTCGAACCTGTTCACGACGCCGCTCGCAACCGGCATTCCGTTCAACTGGAAGGACCTGACGCCGGTCGCGATGCTTGCGCTCGATGAGTTCGTGCTCTGGGTCAACGCCGAGAAGCCGTACAAGACCGTGAAGGACTACATCGACGCCGTGAAGGCAGCGCCCACCGGCTCGATCAAAATGGGCGGCACCGGCTCGAAGCAGGAAGACCAGATCATTACCGTCGCGATCGAGAAGGCGACCGGTACGAAGTTTACCTACATTCCCTACAAGGGCGGCGGTGAAGTCGCAGTGCAGCTCGTCGGCAACCACGTCGATTCCACGGTGAACAATCCGATCGAGGCTGTTGCGCAGTGGCGTGGCGGCAAGGTTCGCCCGCTCTGTGTTTTCGACGCCAAGAACCTCGCCTATGACGAGCCGGTCGCCGA
Organism: Bradyrhizobiaceae bacterium; assembly: GCA_040376815.1. GTDB lineage: Bacteria > Pseudomonadota > Alphaproteobacteria > Rhizobiales > Xanthobacteraceae > SG-bin9. The sequence continues at coordinate 2,858 of JBEIPX010000163.1, read as the reverse complement.
CGGCAAGGCCTGGAAGGATATCCCGACCTGCAAGTCGCAAGGTCTGGACCTGGAGTACGTGATGCTGCGTGGCATCTTCATGTCACCGCGCGCGACCAAGGATCAGGTCGACTACTACGTCGAACTTTTCAAGAAGGTTCGCGAAACTCCCGAGTGGAAAGACTTGATGAAGACGGGAGCTTTCAACGCCACCTTCATGGTCGGTGCTGAGTACGCCAAGTGGGTTGAGACCGAAGAAAAGCGGCACGAGACCCTGATGCGGGAAGCTGACTTTCTCGCCAAGTCGAATTGATGTGTCGGACTGACATATCAAACCGAGTGTTGAACTGATCGAACCTTGTTTTCCGGAAACTCCCGGCGGGCTGCGCGCCCGCCGGGGAACCGGTCGCGGATGGAGATCCAATGACAACGCATAATTCAGGCAATGCCGGCCCTTCGCACAAGGCCGTCGAGACGGGCGTGACCGTGCTGATCACTCTTTTCGGAGCTCTGGTGATTTTCGGCAGCGTCAAGGCCGGCACTGGCTGGGGTTCTGAGGGGCCGCGCGCCGGATTCTTTCCGTTCTACATCGGATTATGCATCGTCGGCGCGAGCCTCATCAATCTCTGGAACAACTGGCGCGAAGCCGAGGGCCTGTTCGCCGAGTGGCAGCAACTCCGTCAGGTGCTGAGCGTTTTGATCCCCACCACGATCTACGCAGCTGCGATCCCCTTCATCGGCCTGTACGTAGCCTCAATCATCTTCATTGCGACGTTCATGCGCTGGCTCGGCAAATACAACTGGGCGATGGTCGCCGGCGTTTCCATCGGTGTGCCCGTTCTCGCCTATCTTCTGTTCGAACGCTGGTTCCTCGTCCCGCTGCCAAAGGGGCCGATTGAAAACCTGATCGGTCTCTAACTCATCACTCATCACGCTTAGTTTCGGGACACACGACCATGGAAGAGATTTTCAACTTGTTTCAGGGCTTCGCCGTTGCCCTGCAGCCATTCAACATCATGGTGATGCTCCTCGGCATCGTGCTGGGTGTTATCATCGGCGTGCTGCCGGGGCTCGGCGGTGCCAACGGCGTCGCGATCCTGCTGCCGCTGACGTTCAGCATGCCGCCGACCTCGGCGATCATCATGCTCTCCTGTATCTACTGGGGAGCGCTGTTCGGCGGCGCGATCACCTCGGTGCTGTTCAACATTCCCGGTGAACCATGGTCGGTGGCGACCACGTTCGACGGCTATCCGATGGCCCAGCAGGGCAAGGCGGGCGAGGCGCTGACCGCGGCTTTCACCTCATCGTTCGTTGGCGCGTTCTTCGCCGTCGTCATGATCACGCTGGTTGCGCCGCTGGTTGCGACGCTGGCGCTGAAATTCGGGCCGGCCGAGAAGTTCGCCGTCTACTTCCTGGCGTTCTGTAGTTTCGTCGGTCTCAGTAAGGAGCCGCCGTTCAAAACCATCGCCGCAATGATGATCGGTTTTGCGCTGGCGGCTGTCGGCCTCGACTCCGTGACCGGCAGTTTGCGCCTGACGTTCGGCTTCACCGAACTCTTGAACGGCTTCGACTTCCTGATCGCCGTGATCGGCCTGTTCGGCATCGGCGAAATCCTGCTGACCATGGAAGAAGGCCTCGCGTTCCGCGGTGGCAAGGCCAAGATCAGCATGAACGTGGTGATCCAGACGTGGAAGGAACTGCCGCGTTACTGGATGACGTCGTTGCGCTCGTGCATCATCGGCTGCTGGATGGGCATCACGCCCGCCGGCGCGACGCCGGCGTCGTTTATGAGCTACGGCATTGCCAAGCGCATGTCGCGCAACGGCAAAAACTTCGGCAAGGGCGAAATCGAAGGCGTGGTCGCGCCGGAGACCGCAGCTCACGCTGCGGGCACTGCGGCACTGCTGCCAATGCTCTCGCTTGGTGTTCCGGGTTCGCCGACCGCAGCCGTGCTGCTCGGCGGTCTCCTGATCTGGGGCCTCCAGCCGGGTCCGATGCTGTTCATCGAACAGAAGGACTTCGTCTGGGGCCTGATCGCCTCGATGTATCTCGGCAATCTCGCCGGTCTGATCGTGGTCCTGACCTGCGTGCCGATCTTCGCGGCGATCCTGCGCATCCCGTTCAGCATCATCGCGCCGCTGATCCTCGTGCTCTGCGCGATCGGCGCGTACTCGGTGCACAACAGCACCTTCGACGTGGCGTTGATGCTGGTGTTCGGCGTACTCGGTTATCTGCTGAAGAAGACCGGCTATCCGCTGGCGCCGCTCGTGCTCGCCATCGTGCTCGGCGACAAGGCGGAAGAGGCATTCCGGCAATCGCTGCTCGGTTCGCAGGGATCGCTCGGCATATTCTTCTCCAACGGTCTCGTAAGCACCATCATGATCCTGGGTCTGATCGCGCTGTTCTGGTCGGTCATTCAGGAAGGTTGGACGCGCCTGCGGACCCGCGCCGCAACGGCGTAAAACCGGCGGAGGCAGTCTCCGCAGCACGAATGGGGTTCTGGAGGCGCACTCATCGGCCGATGGGTGCGCCTCCTGCGTTTTGCAGATGAGTGTCCGCGATCGTGACGGACGACATTGACTTTTCAGCCGCAGTACGTTTCTGGTATACGTAATACATAATAATAGGCCGGGTTCCGGCCCGCTTCGGCATATGCCGTGAAGCTTAGGGAGCAGTGCGATGAACATCCACGAGTATCAAGGCAAGGCGATCCTGAAGAGTTTCGGAGTCGCGGTATCCGCAGGTGCCCCAGCGCTGAGCGTTGACGAGGCGATCGCCGCGGCAAAGGCATTGCCGGGGCCGGTGTACGTGGTGAAGTCGCAGATCCACGCGGGCGGCCGCGGCAAGGGCAAGTTCAAGGAACTGCCGCCGGATGCGAT
>JBEIPX010000350.1:0-3980 GCA_040376815.1 Bradyrhizobiaceae bacterium | reverse complement strand
TCATCGAGGCGGTCTTCGAAGACCGCAAGGTCAAGGCCGAGACCTATGCCAAGGCGGCGCCGCTCCTGAAAGAGGGCGCGATCTTCGCATCCAACACCTCGACCTTGCCGATCAATTCGCTGGCGGAGGAGTGGAAGGACCAGTCGAAGTTCATCGGCATCCACTTCTTCTCGCCGGTCGAAAAAATGATGCTGGTCGAGATCATCGTCGGCAAGAACACCGGCGATGTGGCGCTCGCCACCGCGCTCGACTACGTGCGGCAGATCCGCAAGACGCCGATCGTGGTCAACGACTCGCGCGGCTTCTTCGCCAACCGCTGCGTGCTGCGTTTTACCGCTGAAGGTCTCGAAATGCTGATGGAGGGCGTGCCGCCCGCCATGATCGAGAACGCGGCGAAGATGGCCGGCATGCCGGTCGGTCCGCTCTCGCTCTCGGACGAAGTCGCGCTCGACCTCGTACTCAAGATCATGAAGGCCACGGAGGCCGATCTCGGCGCCAACGCCATCGATCAGTCGCAGAAGAAGCTGCTGGTCGAAATGGTCGAGAAGCAGGGCCGCTTCGGACGCAAGAACGGCAAGGGCTTCTACGATTACCCCGAGAAGGGCAAGGGCTCGAAGAAGCTCTGGTCCGAGCTCGGCGGGCTGCAGCCGAAGAAGCTCGATCCCGACACGCTCGATGTCGAGGAGCTGAAGCAGCGTTTCCTCGTGGTGCAGGCGGTGGAAGCCGCGCGCACGGTCGAGGACAACGTGATCACCGATCCGCGCGAGGCGGATGTCGGCTCGATCCTCGGCTTCGGCTTCGCGCCGTTCACCGGCGGCACGCTCTCCTACATCGACTTCATGGGCACGAAGAAGTTCGTCGACCTCTGCCACAAGCTTCAGGGCAAGTACGGCGCGCGCTTCCAGCCGCCGAAGCTCCTGATCGAGATGGCGGCGAAGAACGAGACCTTCTACGGCCGCTTCCCGCCAAAGAAGCAGGCAGCGATCGCGGCGGCGTGATGAGGCGCTCGCTTCCGCCCGAGGGCGGGAGGCTTTGTTAGATCGTCATCACCGGGCTTGACCCGGTGATCCATCTTTATTGATCAAGCGTCGCAGATGGATGCCCGGGTCAAGCCCGGGCATGACGCTGAATGACGATCCCATCCCCAAATCTTGACTGGACAAGCCGGCGCATTAAATGCACATGCATGAATGGCTGGCCGTTGATGCTTGTGGTTTCAACGCGGTAGGCTTGGCCTTAGGGATTGGTTGGCCGTGGGATCAACGGCGGGATGACGCCATGAAGAAAAAGCCATCGAGCGAGGCGACCGCCGCCTGGATCAGGCTGATGCGGGTGCAGAGCCGGGTGCTCGACGCCGTCGAGCAGGATCTGAAGAAGGCCGGCTTCCCGCCGCTCGCCTGGTACGATGCGTTGCTCGAGCTGTCGCGATCACCGACAGGCGAGTTGCGTCCCGTCGAACTCGAAAAGCAGATGCTCCTGCCGCAGTATTCGACCTCGCGCCTGATCGATCGCCTTGTCGATGAAGGTCTCGCCATGCGGCGCGAGTGCGAGTCCGACAAGCGCGGTCAGTTCGTCGAGATCACCGAAGCCGGCCGCGACCTACAGAAGAAAATGTGGACGTCGTATTCGGCGGCGATCGAGCGCCACGTCGGCGCGAAGCTGTCGGATGCCGACGCGGCGAAGCTCTGCGGTCTGCTCGACCGGCTCGGCTGCGCCTGCGGCGAGATGGCCGCGCCCCTCGTCAAAGACGCCGCGCAGGCAAGATGAACCCGTTCACATCCGACGTGCTCGCGGACCTCCCGGTCCGCCACCCCTCGCTCTAAGCCTGCAACAGCGCAGCACTTTGTTCTGGAGTTTCCATGGCGCGTGACCAGATCGACATGACCCCGCTGGCCTCGCGCGACGAACTCGTCGGCTGGATCGAGGCCGGCGTGAAGCCGCGCGAGCAATTTCGCATCGGCACCGAGCACGAGAAGACGCCGTTCACGCTCGAAGGCCATCGCCCGGTACCTTACGAAGGCGAGCGCGGCATCCGCGCACTGCTCGACGGTATGAAGCTTCTGCTCGGCTGGGAGCCGATCATGGAGCGCGGGAATATCATCGGTCTTTACGATGTCACCGGCGGCGGCGCGATTTCGCTCGAGCCCGGCGGGCAGTTCGAACTCTCCGGCGCACCGGTCGAGACCGTGCATCAGACATGCTCCGAATTGATGGCGCACTTGGCGCAGGTGCGCGAGATCGCGACACCGCTCGGCATCGGCTTCCTCGGACTCGGACTGACACCGTCGTGGTCGCGCGCGGAAATCCCGGTGATGCCGAAGGGCCGCTACAAGATCATGACGAACTACATGCCGAAGGTCGGCAAATACGGAATCGACATGATGTATCGCACCTGTACGGTGCAGACCAATCTCGACTTCTCCTCTGAAGCGGACATGGTCAAGAAGTTGCGCGTGTCGCTGGCGCTTCAGCCGGTGGCGACTGCGCTATTCGCCAACTCGCCGTTCACCGAGGGCAAGCCGAACGGCTTTCTCTCCTTCCGCTCTGAAATCTGGCGTGACACCGACAACGCTCGTTCGGGCATGCTGCCGTGGGCGTTCGAGGATGGCATGAGCTTCGAGCGCTGGGTCGACTACGCGCTCGACGTGCCGATGTATTTCGTCAAGCGCGGCGAGGACTATATCGACGTCTCCGGCTCGTCGTTCCGGAAATTCTTCGACGGCAAGAACGAGAAGATGCCGGGCGAGCGTCCGACCCTGTCGGACTGGGCCAATCACCTCTCGACGATTTTCCCCGAGGTGCGGCTGAAGCGTTATCTCGAAATGCGCGGTGCGGACGGCGCCCCGTGGGGCCGCCTGCCGGCGCTGTCGGCGTTTTGGGTCGGCCTGCTCTATGACGAGGCGAGCCTTGATGCAGCATGGGAACTCGTCAAGGGCTGGAGCGCGGAAGAGCGTCAGCAGCTGCGCGACGACGTGACGACGGAGGGCTTCAAGGCCAAGATCGGCAATCGCTATCTGATCGAAGTCGTCAAGGACTCGCTCGCGCTCGCACATGCAGGTCTGCGCCGCCGCGCCTTTATCGATCAGTCGGGCCGCGACGAGAGTCGTTACCTCGAACCGCTCGACCGCATCATCGACGCGGGCCAGACACCGGCGGAAGAACTGCTCGCGAAGTTCAACGGCGAGTGGCGCGGCTCAGTCGAACCGGCTTACGCGCAATACGCGTTCTGAGAATCCACCGCGGCCAATGTCTGCGGCGAAGCTGAAAATCCGTTCATCTGACGTACATCTGCGCGGCGGTTCAATGGCGTATCGGGTGCGACATCCCGTTACCGATCTGAAACCGTTTAAAATCAACAGATTGTATGCGATGCGGAGAACGAGCCTGATCCTCGCCGCCGTTCTGGCCTTGCTCATGGTGTCCGGTGCCGCGCAGGCGCAGACCGGTTTTGACCGGCCGGGTTCCGACTACTCCAGTGTTTCGGTTCCCTCGGGCGATCCCGCCGCGTGTGCGCTGATCTGCGAGCGCGACCGCAGATGCCGTGCATGGAGTTTCAATTATCCGATCGACGGCGATCGCGGCGCGGCGTGCTGGTTGAAGAACGCGGTTCCGCCGCGCGTCGAGAACAACTGCTGCGTCTCCGGCGTGCGCGGCGCGGGCGTGCTGGAAACGCGCAACAGCACCATCGAGATCGCAACCGATCGCTTCGGCGGCGATCTGCGGAGCATCGAGATCGCTGCAGATGCCAGAGGCGAAACCTGCAAGGCCGCCTGCGACGCCGACAACAAATGCCGCGCCTGGACCTATGCCCGGCCCGGCTACATCGGCCGCGGTGCGCGCTGTTTCCTGAAAAGCCAGGTGAAGCCGCCACGGCGCAAGCCTGGATTCATCTCCGGCGTGGTGCGTTAGGGATGCGGTTACCACGGGAAAGTGAACCCGGAGGCCTGCGTAACTTTCGTCGTGCGTCGGCGTAACTCCGG
>JBEIPX010000409.1:0-3274 GCA_040376815.1 Bradyrhizobiaceae bacterium | reverse complement strand
GGGATCATTCCGCTGCGGCGTGCAGTGGCTGTAGCCCTTGGCGTCCATGTAGTTGAGCAGGCGGGCGACGAACGCGCAGGTGAGGTCGCACTTCAGCGTCCACGAGGCGTTGGTGTAGCCGAAGGCCGAGGCGAGGTTCGGTATGCCCGAATACATCAGGCCCTTGTAGTTCATGGTCTTGGAGAGATCGACCGGCTGGCCGTCGACGGCGACTTCAAGTCCGCCGAGCACCTGGAGATCGAGACCGGTGGCGGTGACGACCACATCGGCTTTGATCTCTTCGCCCGACTTCAGCTTGATGCCGGTGCTGGTGAACGTGTCGATGTGATCGGTGACGATCGAGACCTTGCCGGCCTTGATCGACTCGAACAGGTCGCCGTTCGGCACGAGGCACAGCCGCTGGTCCCACGGATTGTAGCGCGGGGTGAAGTGCTTCTTGATGTCGTAGTCGGGGCCGAGCGCAAGCTTGACGCCGCCGAGGATCAGTTGCTTCACGCGCTCCGGCTTGTACTTGCAGAGCCGGTAGAAATACATGCCGAGCAGCACGTTCTTCCAGCGGGTGATGCCGTAGGCGACCTTGGCCGGCAGGCGCGCGCGCAGCCAGTTGGCGATCGCATCCTGATCGGGGCGGGCGACGACATAGGTCGGCGAGCGCTGCAGCATCGTCACGTGCGATGCGGTTTTGGCCATTTCCGGAACGAGCGTGACAGCCGTCGCGCCGCTGCCGATCACGACCACCTTCTTGCCGGCGTGGTCGATGTCGTCGGTCCACTTCTGCGGGTGTACGACGCGGCCGCCGAAATCGGCGATGCCGGGAAACTCCGGCGTGTAGCCGGCTTCGTATTTGTAGTAGCCGCTGCACATGAAGAGGAAGTGGCAGGTGAAGCGTTCGATCGCTTTCTCCGGGCCGCGCTCGACGTCCACCGTCCAGGTCGCCGTCTCGGACGACCACGACGCGCGTTTGACGCGGTGGTTGAAGCGGATCTTCTTGTCGATGCCGTACTGGCGCGCGGTCTCGCGCACGTATTTCAGGATCGAAGGGCCGTCGGCGATCGACTTCGGCTCGGTCCAGGGCTGGAACGAGTAGCCGAGCGTGTACATGTCGCTGTCGGAGCGGATGCCGGGATAGCGAAACAGATCCCACGTGCCGCCGATGCAGTCGCGCCCCTCGAGGATGGCGTACGTCTTTTTCGGGCAGATCGTTTGCAGGTGATAGCCCGCGCCGATGCCGGAGAGGCCCGCGCCAACGATCAGCACGTCGAAATGAGGAACAGACATGAGGCCACCTCCCGGCAGGGCTGTCAGGATGAGCAGCTTGTATCTGACAATGCCTCATGTCAATATTTGGGAATGACGAATCCAGCGAAGGTTTCGCGGCTTTATGGCGGCGTCCATGCGGACGAGCGGCGCGCCGAGCGCCGCCTGCGGCTGATCGAGGCCGCGGTGCAGGTCTATGGCCGCGTCGGCTATCGCAGCGCGACCGTGAAGGCCGTGTGCGAGGCCGCGAAGCTGACCGAGCGTTACTTCTACGAGTCCTTTGCCAACAGCGAAGCGCTGCTGATCGCGACCTACATCCACGTCACCGACGAACTGCACAAGCAGATGGCGGCCGCGGGTGAAGCGTTCACCGGCGATGCCGCGGGCAAGTCGCGCGCGATCCTCGCCGTGTACTTCACGCGCCTGCGCGAGCATCCACGGCCCGCGCGCGTGTTCCTCCTGGAGATGGGCGGCATCAGTGCCGAGGTCGATGCGGTGCGCATGAATGCGCTGAAGGCGATGAGCGCGCTTCTCGCGCCGCCGGCGAAAGGTGCGACGGAGACGTCGATGCTGTCTGTCGGCATGGTCGGCGCGGTCATCAACATCGCGCTGCGCTGGGTGTCGCAAGGTTATCCGCAATCTCTCGACGAGGTCGTGGCGACGGCGGCCGTCTTCTGCGACGTGACGCTGGCGAAGTCCGGCGCTGAGTGAGGTGATCATGCGTGCAGCGATTTTCAGGAACGGTGAGATCGTCGTCGATACGCTGCCCGCGCCGGTGCCTGCTGCCGGGCAGGTTCTCGTCAAGACGCTGGCGTGCGGCATCTGCGGTTCGGATCTGCATGCGCGCAAGTTTGCCTCGCGTATGGCCGACATGGCGAAGTTCACGCCCGGCCGCAAGCCGATGGATCTGTCGCGCGATGTGGTTTTCGGCCATGAGTTCTGTTGCGAGGTGATCGACTACGGTCCCGGCACGCAGCGCAAGCTGAAGCCCGGCACGCACGTCTGTTCGCTTCCGGCGCTGCTGACCGAGACCGGTTTGCAAGGCATCGGCTATTCGAACGATGTCGTCGGCGGCTATGCCGAGCAGATGGTGCTGAGCGAAGCGCTGCTGCTCGAAGTGCCGAACGGGCTTGCGCCCGAGCATGCGGCGCTCACCGAACCGCTCGCGGTCGGCATCCATGCGGTGGCGAAGGCGAACGCGCGCGGCGACGAGATTCCGCTCGTCATCGGCTGCGGCCCGGTCGGGCTCGCGGTGATCGCGGCGCTGAAGATGCGCGGCTTCAGCAAGATCATCGCGGCCGACTATTCGCCGGCGCGCCGCGCGCTCGCGCAACGCCTCGGCGCCGATGTCGTGATCGACCCCGCGCGCACGCAGCCCTATGCGGCGTGGGCCGAGCACGCGGCGATGTCGGATGAAGAGAAGGCGAAGCGGCCGCCGTTCCAGATGTTCCTGCCGGCGCTGAAGCCTGCACTGATTTTCGAATGCGTCGGCGTGCCGGGGCTGATTCAGCAGGTGTTCGAGGGCGCGCCGCGCGATGCGCGCATTGTCGTCGTCGGCGTCTGCATGGAGCAGGACCGGACCGAGCCGATGCTCGGCGTCATCAAGGAACTGTCGGTGCAATACGTGCTTGGTTACACGCCCGACGAGTTCGCCTCTGCCCTGCGATTGATCGCGGAAGGGCACGTCGATGCCGCATCCCTGATCACCGCCACCGTCGGTATCGATGGCGTGGCGCAGGCATTTGCAGACCTCGCCAATCCCGAACGGCATACCAAGATCATTGTCGATCCATCGCGCTGAAAGTTCCCGATAAACGTCCTGGTAACCAAACGCACGAATGCGTTACCGCGGGGAACTCGTAGATATTTCAATGCTTTGAGCGTGCGCGACATTGGGCCGCCGCCTGTTCATGTCGCATTCATGTTGCGCTGCACTCTCACCTGCCTATGTTCGCCGCCAGACGACTTGGATTCGCGTCCATCACTTCCGATGGCCCAGTTCCTGCAATGCAGCAGG
>JBEIPX010000078.1:0-9705 GCA_040376815.1 Bradyrhizobiaceae bacterium | reverse complement strand
GAGCTTGATGGTTTCGAAGTTGAGATCACTCGCGTCGGTCAGCCTGGCGTCGACCGGAAGCAGATAGTTGCGGCCGTCGACCTGCATGCCGTGACCGGCATAAAACAACAACGCGACCTTGGCCGAGCGCGCCTTGCGCAGAAAGTCGCGCAATAATTTTTCCATGGCGCTGCGGGTCAGATCCTGCCCGGTATCGACATCGAAGCCAATATCCTTCAGCGCCGCGGAAATGACGCGCGCATCGTTCGGCGGATTGGGAAGCGGCGTGGCCGCAACGTAAGCACCGTTTCCGATCACGAGCGCCACGCGATCCGGAGCGGCCGATGCAGCGCCGCACGCGAGGACCAATCCGGCGAGCGCGGCGGCAGCTTTCAAGCTCAACCTGAACCGACGCATCAGCCCCTCTCCCCGGCAGTCACTGGCCCCAAGCTGCAAACGCTTCGTTGAATGCGCGCTCGCCCGGCGCGCCCTTTTCGATCGCGACGATGGCGCGGCGCTGATTGGTGTAAACCAGCGGCACATCGAACCACGAGCGCTCCTTCAGCAGCTGGATATTGCGCGCACGGTCGGCTTCCACATTCGACAGGCCGACCAGGAAGAAGCCGTCGGTGACCTTCACCGCAAGACCGGCGAGCGGCGTGCCGCGCGCCTGCTCGTTCGACTTCATCAGCACGCCGGGCACATTGGCGACACCGCCGCCCTGAAAATCCGCCGGCAGCGCGAAGGTGAGTTCGGCGGTGTGGCTCGCCGGCAGCGACGCATCCGAATTACGCCGGATCGTCAGCGTCATCTTGAACTTGCGCTCGGGAATATCGACATCGGCGCGCACGGCGAGATCAGCCGGAGCATTGCCCGTGCCCTTCACCTGCTCGGTGCGCCAGATCACCGTGCCGACATATTGCTTGCCCTGCGGCTCTGCCGGATCCTCGTCGTACAGAACGACCTTCTGCGCCACCGGCGCGATCTGTCCCGCGCCCGGCTGACCGACGCGGTCGGGAATCTTCGGCCGGGGCGCAGCCGGCGCATTCGGATCCTTCGGCGCTTCGACCACGGCGGTCGGCGTCGACTTCAATATGCCGCGCACGAAACGGACGACTTTCGGTCCCTGCCAGATCGCAGCACCGACAATGACGAGCGCAAGCCCGACGAGCAGCATGCTCTTGATCGGGAAGCGTGGCGCGGCGCGCTTCGGCTTGGGTTGTTTCGGCTGCGGACGCGACGATCCCTGCTGCGGCGGCTGGCCCTGATAGCGCGCCGCCTCGTCCATCGCATCGTCGTAGTTGTAAGGCGCGTTCTGCGGCCCGCCGCGATTTTCCAGATCCGGCTCGATGCGATCGAACTCGGGCGACGGCGACGGCACGTTGGAATAGGCCTTGCGCGCGGCGCGATTGGCCTTGGCTGCGGCGCCGCCGAGATCGTCGGCATCCGCCATCACATCGCGAAAGCCCTCGAGACCCGGCTGCCGGTTACCCCGCGCGCGTGGATCGACGGGCGGCTGTGGACGCTGCGGCCGCGGCGCATCCGGGCGCGGCGGCTCCGGACGCGATGAACGCGGACGCTCATCCTGCCCGAGCGGCGCGCGTCCTTCGCGTGACCCCTGTGCCGGCGGACGATCGCGCGGCGGACGCGGCGCAGGTGCATCGGGGCGCGGACCGCGCGGCTGGCTGCGGAACGCATCTCCGGCACGCGGACGGGCCTGCAGCGTCTCGGGCATCGGCGGAATTGGCGGCTGCGGGGCCGCCGACGGCGGCGGCGCGGGCTGCGGCGAGCGCGCGCGATGTGCGGCTTCCGACTCGACCTTGCGCACGGCTTCTTCGAGCGCCAGGCGCTCGCGGGTGATTTCGGATTCGCTCAAGGGCGGCTCGACGCCGCGCAGCTGCGCGATCAGCGCAGTGCGCGCCCGCTCGTACAGCGCACGGCGCGCTTCGCCGGTGGCGTTCGCATCGAGGCCCGCAATGGCGCGGGCGATCAGCGGGTAGTAATCAGCCATCCGACGTCGGTTACCTTCCGCAACTCAATCTCAGTATAGGGGCTCGATCGGGTTTGAAAACCGGGCGATCATGCCGGATCGGCCTCCGGATTCAAAGGCTTGAATGGCCCGTACGAGCGGCCGAATCGATCGGCGAACGCCATGCTTATGCCTCGAATGGATTCTGCACGAGGATGGTATCCTCACGCTCCGGGCTCGTGGACAGAAGAGCAATCGGGCAGCCGACAAGTTCCTCGACGCGGCGCACATATTTGATTGCCTGCGCCGGAAGCTGAGCCCAGGAGCGCGCGTTGGCGGTCGGCTCCTTCCAGCCCTCGATTTCCTCATAGATCGGCGTGACGCGCGCTTGCGCGCCCTCGCCCGCCGGCAGGTAGTCGATTTCCTGACCGTCCAGCATGTAGCCGGTGCAGACCTTGATGGTGTCGAAGCCGTCGAGAATGTCGAGCTTGGTCAGCGCGAGGCCGTGAATACCGCAGGTGCGAGCTGTCTGGCGAACCAGGGCTGCGTCGAACCAGCCGCAGCGGCGCTTGCGCCCGGTGTTGACGCCGAACTCCTTGCCGCGGCGGCCGATCTCCTCGCCGATCTCGTCATGCAGTTCGGTCGGGAACGGGCCGAGGCCGACGCGTGTCGTGTAGGCCTTGCAGATGCCGAGCACGTAGCCGACGGCCGACGGTCCGAGGCCCGTGCCGGTTGCTGCCTGCGCCGCGACGGTATTCGAGGAGGTCACGTAGGGATACGTGCCGTGATCGACGTCGAGCAGCGCGCCTTGCGCGCCTTCGAACAGGATGCGCTTGCCTTCGCGGCGTTTCTGGTCGAGCAGCCGCCACACGCTTTCGGCATACGGCAAAACGGCCGGCGCCAGCGCGGTGAGTTCCTTCAGCATCTCGTTGCCGTCGAACTCGGGGAGGTTGAAACCGCGGCGCAGCGCATTGTGATGCGCCAGCATGCGATCGATCTTGTGCGGCAGCGTATCGAGATCGGCGAGGTCCATCAGGCGGATCGCGCGGCGGCCGACCTTGTCCTCATAGGCCGGGCCGATGCCGCGGCGGGTGGTGCCGATCGCGGTCGCGGCATTGCCCGACTCGCGCAGCGCATCGAGTTCGCGATGCAGCGGCAGGATCAGCGTAACGTTCTCGGCGATGCGCAGGTTCTCCGGCGTGATCGCCACGCCCTGCCCGCGCAGCCGCGCCAGCTCATCGAGAAACGCCTGCGGATCGAACACGACACCGTTGCCGATGACCGCGAGCTTCGAGGGCCGCAGTACGCCCGACGGCAAGAGCGCAAGCTTGTAGGTGTTGCCATCGATGACGAGGGTATGGCCGGCGTTATGCCCGCCCTGGAAGCGGACGACGATATCCGCCTGCTCCGACAGCCAGTCGACAATCTTGCCTTTTCCCTCGTCGCCCCATTGGGCGCCGACGACCACCACGTTCGCCATGATTTGAGACAGTCCTTGAGCCGGTGTTGCCAGGTTGAAATGCCCTGGCGGCGGGACAAGCGGTCCCAGCAAGGCTTTCGGCAACCGGATAAAGGATGATGCCCTCCAGCGCAAGTTAAACAGGCGTAGTGGGTGGTGGTTTGATGGTGTCAAACCATTGTTTTTCCACAAGTAATTGCGAAGTTCATTCTTCGCCCTGGAAGGAAACACCGATGTCGCCGCAGAGTTCGGACAAATCTCAGGATTCGTCCGTCAGCAGTTTTTCAGCCGATCGCGCGATCAGCTGCGCGCGCTTGCGCGGTCCGTGTTCGAGGAACAGCAAGCTCTGGCCGAACACGAAACAGTAAAACAGGAACGCCTGTGCATCGGCCTGATCGGGCGGGAGCCCGGCGTCGCGATAAAGACGCCCGACATTCTTCAGTCGCGCCGCATCGACCTTCGCCACCGCACCGGCTGCCGCCGTGTCGGACCGCGCCCACTGGCGGATCGCGAGCTCGACCGCCATGCCTTCGGTGTTCATGCGCTCCGAATAGAGCCGGATCAGCTCCTGAAGCCGGCTGCGCGCCGTTGCGCCGTCGAGACTCGTTTGCTGCTCGATAGCGCCAATCCGCCCCGCGACCCAGGTTTGCAGGATGCCATCGAGCAAGGCCGCGCGATCCTTGAAGCGGCGGTAGAAGCCGCCTTTGGTGACGCCAAGATCCTTCGCCAGCACCTCGACCCGCACACCATCGATGCCGTGGCTGGCGATCGCCGACAGACCTGCCTCGATCCAGACGTCGCCCTTATTGTCGGTCATCGCTCACCTCGTCCCGATACGGCACCGTATTGCTAATCCGCTTCGCGCTCGATACGCTACCGTATCGCTCGGAACCAAGACCAACAACCGCGGGGTTTCCCGCCGCCTCAAGGGAGGAACCCATGACCGATTTCAAGACGATCAAGTTCAGCATCGAGGGCGGCATTGCCAGGATCGTTCTCAACCGCCCCGACGCCGCCAACGCCATGAACCTCGAACTGGCGAACGATCTGGCGCGCGCCGCGCTGATCTGCGACAGCGACCCGTCGATCAGGGTCGTTCTCCTCACCGGCACCGGGCGGATGTTCAGCGCGGGCGGCGACCTCAAGGCGTTCGCCACCTTCGGCGACCAGACCGGCGTGAAAATCAAGCAGCTCGCCGACGAACTTCACAAGGCGATTTCCGTCTTCGCGCGAATGACGCCCGTGCTCGTCATCGCCGTGAACGGCATGGCGGCCGGCGCGGGATTCAGCCTGTCGTTGGCCGGTGACTACGTGATCGCCGCTGAATCGGCCAAGTTCACCATGGCCTACACGCGCGCCGGTCTCACGCCGGACGGCAGCTCGACGTACTACGTGCCACGGCTGGTGGGATTGCGGAAAGCCCAGGAGCTGATGCTGACCAACCGGACGCTGACGGCGCGGGAAGCATGCGACTGGGGATTGATCACCAGGGTCTGCCCGGACGAAACGCTGCAGCAGGAAGCTTCGAGCATCGCGACGGAGTTGGCTGCCGGCTCCCGGCATGCGCAAGGCGTCGTCAAGAAGCTGCTGTTGTCGACACTGCGCAACGGTCTCGAAGAACAGATGGAACTCGAAGGCCGCGAGATCGCGTACGCTGCGACCTCGGCCGATGGCGTTGAAGGCATCAGCGCATTCGTCGGCAAGCGGAAAGCCAACTTTGCGTAGGCAAGCTCACCGCCCCTGATACTGCGGCGCGCGCCGCGCCTTCCAGGCGGCAAGGCCCTCGGCGAGATCGAAGGTCGGCACCAGGCGCGCGAACTGCTCGCCTTCGATCAGAAGTCCCTCGGCAATCGAAACGTTGAGCCCGCGCGTCACGGCGGTGATGATGCTGGCGGCTGCGAGCGGCGAATGGCGGATGATGCGCTCCGCCAGCGCGCGGGCAAGCGGCAGAAGCTCGTCGTGCGGAACCACCGCGTTCACAAGTCCGCTGTCGAGGGCGTGCTGCGGCGAAAACGGATCGCCGGTGAGCAGGAATTCCAGCGCGCGCTTGCGGCCAGCCAGACGGGGCAGCCGTTGCGTGCCGCCAAAGGTCGGCGGCATGCCGATGTTGATCTCGGACTTTGCGAACGAGGCCTGCTCGCTAGCGATCGCAAGGTGCATGGCCTCCGCAATCTCGCAACCGCCGCCGAACGCGAGGCCGTTGATCGCCGCAATCACCGGCTTGGTGAAGGCCTCGAACCGCGCCGTCATCGCCTGCCCGCGCCGGACGAAATCGCGCAGCGCCGCACTGGTTCCCTGCGCCACGCTTTCGGAGAACTGGTGAATGTCGGCGCCGGCGGAGAACGCCCGGCCCGCGCCGGTCACGATGACAGCCTGCACGCTCGTATCCGTCTCGATCCGGTCGAGCAGGAGCATCAGGCGATCGACGGTCTCGTAGTTCAATGCGTTCAGCTTCTCGGGCCGGTTCAGGGTCAGGAGCGCGATCCGGTTCTCGACGGATATCAAAACGGGTTCGGTCATGGCTTTCCTCAAACGATTGTCACAGGCCGGACGGACTCCCCCTCATCCTGAGGAGCGATCCCTTGGGTGCGTTCATGCGCGTGTTCGACGCGCTATGGGATCGCGTCTCGAAGGATGAGGGCATCCGCGGCCTCATGGTTCGAGACGCCGCTAACGCGGCTCCTCACCATGAGGATCGGCACCGTCCACCCGACCCTGTTGTCGCCGCAAGCTAGACCGAAGCACCCGTTGTGTATATTCACTGGTCGGTATACACAAGCATATGGCCCCGCTCACCAGTCCGACCCGCGACCGCATCGTCACCGCCGCCAGCAAGCTGTTCTATGGCGAGGGCATTCGCGGCGTCAGCCTCGACGCCGTGGCCGAGAAAGCCGGCGTCACCAAGCGGACGTTCTATTACCACTTCAAGAGCAAGGACGATCTCGTCGCCGCCTATCTCGAGGCGCGCGATCAGCCGAACCTGGTGCTGTTCAAGCAGTGGTTCGATGAGACCGAGGGCTCGACGGCTGCAAAGGTGCGCGGCATCTTCCGGCGACTCGCGGTCAACGCATCGAGTCCGAAGTGGAAAGGCTGCGGCTTCCTGCGCACGACGGCCGAACTCGCCAACATGCCGGGGCATCCGGCGATCAAGGTCGGCGCCGCGCACAAGAAGAAATTCGAGACGTGGCTACGCGAGATATTTGAAGCCGACGGCATCGCAAACCCGGGGGAGCTCGCGCGGCAGGTTCTGCTGCTGCTCGACGGCTCGTTCGCCGTGGTGCTTTTGCATCGCGACGCAAGCTATATGCGCAGCGCCGGCGATGCCGCGTTCGCGCTGATCGAGGCGAAACGGTAGGCTGCGGGGCGCGACCGGCGGTCCCGATGCGCATGGCGCATGGTCGCTCGGCAAACGCGGAGGCCCTCAAACACGCGAAGCAGTGCTAAAAGCGGGCATTCGCAAGCCGCAGTTGCGCTCCGCCTTGTCCGGCACCAGCGCGCCACGCAACAAGATCGCCCGATGACGCCCCCTCGACAGCGCTCCGTCATCACATGGCTGAGCAACCAGCCCTACGTGCTTCTGACACTGGCGCCGATCTTCTGGGCGGGCAATGCCGTGGTCGGGCGTGGCGTCGTCGGCGAGATTCCCCCGGTTACGCTGTCGTTCCTGCGCTGGACCGGCGCGTTCCTGCTGATCCTGCCGTTCGCTTATCCCTATCTGAAGCGCGACTGGCCGGTGATCCGCGGCAAGCTCGGCCAGATGGCGATCATTTCGGTCATCGGCGTCAGTATCTTCAACACGCTGCAATACTGGGCGCTTGAACACACCATCGCGCTGAATGCGCTGTTGATGCAATCGTCCGGACCGCTGTTCATCGCCCTCTTCTCGCTGATCATCCTCGGCATCCGCCTGACGCTGGCGCAGGCGATCGGCATCGTCATTTCGCTGACCGGTGTGCTGGTCATTCTGCTGCGCGGCGATCTGGCGGCGCTCATGCAGATCGACCTGAACAAGGGCGACCTGCTGTTCATTCTCGCGCTCGCGATGTTCGGGCTCTACTCGGTGCTGTCGATGAGGCGGCCGAAAATTCACGACCTGTC
The DNA here is from genome assembly GCA_040376815.1 of Bradyrhizobiaceae bacterium. GTDB lineage: Bacteria > Pseudomonadota > Alphaproteobacteria > Rhizobiales > Xanthobacteraceae > SG-bin9. Next base: position 2,200 of record JBEIPX010000078.1, on the reverse strand, counting down.
GTTCGCGTCCTTCACCTTCGGCTGCGGCGCGCTGTTTCTCGTTCCGGCGATGATCTGGGAAGTCAGCATGCGCGGCGCGTTCAATCCGGCGACGTCGAATCTCGCGGCGGTGGCGTATGTGGCGATCTTCCCCTCGATCGCGGCCTATCTTTGCTACAATCGCGGCATCGAGCTGATCGGCGCTAATCGCGCCGGGCCGTTCTTTCACCTGATCCCCGTGTTCGGCTCGGTGATGGCGATCGGCTTCCTCGGCGAGCAGTTCAAGTTCTTTCACCTGATCGGCTATGCGCTGGTGCTCGCCGGCGTGTTCATCGCCGCGCGCAAGAGCAAAGCGGCGGACGAAGCCGCGCAGCCGGTACCGCGGAAAGATGCCGCGTGACGCCGGGGCGCACCCGCGGTGCCATCAATCGGTGCCGCCGATCTGAAGTTCCTGCACAGTTGACGCTGATTCATCATCAGGAACTTCAGATCGATAAGCGGCACCAGGATCAAATGTTCACCAGCGCCCCTTTGCTTTTGAAGTTCGTGTAATGTCTGATCTCAACACCTCACGAACTTTAAATGCGGGGCGCTGGCTCTACAACCAGCCTTACCTGCTGCTCAGCCTGACCTCGCTGTTCTGGGCCGGCAACATCGTGCTCGGCCGCTTCGTCGCCGGCCAGGTGCCGCCGATGACGCTGTCGTGCATTCGCTGGAGCGGCTCGTTCATTCTGCTGCTGCCGTTCGCCTGGCCGTATCTCAAGCGCGACTGGCCGATGCTGAAGAGCAGGCTGCCGATGATGGTCGTGCTCTCCGCGACCGGCTTTGCGGCGAACAACACACTGTCCTACGCCGGCTTGCAGTACACCGAAGCACTGAACGCGCTGCTGATCCAGTCCTCGGGGCCGCTGTTCGTCGCGATGTGGGCGCTCGTCCTGTTCGGTGTGCGCCTGACGATCGGCCAGACGCTCGGCATCACGCTGTCGCTCATCGGCGTGCTGATCATCATCCTGCGCGGCGATATCACTGCGCTGACATCGATCGAGTTCAATATCGGCGACCTGATGTTCGCCAGCGCGCTCCTGGTGTTCGGCCTCTACTCGGCGCTGATGCCGAAGCGGCCCGCGGTGCATCTGCTGTCGCTGATCACCTTCACGACGGGCTGCGGCGCGCTGCTGCTGCTTCCGTTTCTGCTGTGGGAAGTCTCGACCGGATATACGCTGAAGCCGAACCTGCTGACCGCCGCGACGCTGGTCTACGTGGTGATCTTCCCCTCGCTGCTGGCGTACCTGTTCTTCAACCGCGGCATCGCGCTGATCGGCCCCAACCGCGCCGCACCGTATTTCCATCTCGTGCCGGTGTTCGGCTCGGTGATGGCGATCGCGCTGCTCGGCGAGAAGCTGCGGCTGTTCCACATCATCGGCTACGTGCTGGTGCTTGGCGGCATCGCCCTGGCGTCGCGGAAAGCCTCGGCACGGCCGGCTGCGAAGTAGGAAGCTCCTCTGCGCGCGTCAGGCCGGCGGCTGCGTGAGCGACAGGAGATTGCCATCCGGGTCCCTGAACCAGGCAACGCGCGCGCCGGGCGGCGACGACCAGATGCCGAGCTGATCCTGTTTGAGGCCGGGAAACCGTTCGAACGTAACGCCGCGCCCAGCGAGATCGCGGACCATCGCAGCGATATCCGCAACCGACCAGCCCAGCGCCGTGTGTGGCTGCGGTGTGAACTGCGGCACCACCTGGATGCGCAGCATCGTGCCGTTGGCATCGAACGCCAGCGCGAACGGCGATTGTTCGATCAGCTTCAGGCCTAGCACGCCCTCATAGAAAGCGCGCGCCCGCTGCGGATCGATCGTTGCGGCAAATGCGACAAGGTTCGATCGATCCAGCATGGGCGCGCGTTCCCTTTTTGCGAAGACTTCAGAACGTCAGCGACTTCGCCTGCTTCACATGCGGCAGCTTCTGGATGTCCGTCAGTACGCTGGCCGGAAGCTGGCCGTCCACCTCGATCAATGCAATGGCGTCGCCGCCCTGCTTGTTGCGGCCGAGATGGAACGTCGCGATGTTGACCTTGGCGTCGCCGAGCAGCGAGGCGAACTTGCCGATAAAGCCCGGCTTGTCCTCGTTGGTGACGTAGATCATCGACTTGCCGAACTCGGCATCGACGCGGATGCCCTTGATGTCGACGAGGCGCGGCTTGCCGTCGTGATAGACAGTACCGGAG
>JBEIPX010000585.1:0-1614 GCA_040376815.1 Bradyrhizobiaceae bacterium | reverse complement strand
GAAGGTATCCTGCCGGCGACGCGCTTCGCGGTCGAAGCCTATGTGCATTTCGTGCGCGAGAAGACGCCGCTGGAGGCCATCGCATCGTCGCTGACCGAGCTGTTCGCGCCGAACCTGCACGAAGAGCGCATCGCCGGGATGCTGAAGCACTATGACTTCGTCAATCCGGACCTCATGAGCTACTTCAGCCGCCGCATGGAACAGGCGCCGCGCGACGCGAACATTGCACTGAAATACGTGCGCGAGCACGCGCGCAATCCGGAGGAACGCGCCGCGGTCTGCAACGCGCTGATCTTCAAGACCAATGTGCTGTGGGTGCAGCTCGACGCGCTCTATCACGCCTATGTCGACGGCCACATTCCGCCGGGCGCGTTCGTGCCCAAAGATGCTTGAGCCATGACCGCACGGACCCGCAACATGCAGGTGGCGGAGACGAGCGTTCCCGTGCTGCCGCGGCACGTGCGCTTTCGCTTCGACGAGGCGCGGCAGGCGTGGGTGATCCTCGCACCGGAGCGCGTGCTGGCGCCGGACGAGATCGCCGTCGAAGTGCTGCAATTGTGCGACGGCAAGCGAACGGTGGCCGATATCGTCGATCTGCTTGCGGCGAAGTACGCGGCCGAACGCGCGCTGATCGGCGCCGATGTGACCGCGATGCTGCAAGACCTCGCCGACAAGGGTTTTCTCGCCGACAACATCGGAGCATGACCGATGAGCGCCGACGTTACGCAGGTGAATGGATTCGATGCACCGGCGGCGATGACGCATGTCATTCCGCTGGCGGTGCTGGCGGAGCTGACCCATCGCTGTCCGCTGCAATGCCCCTATTGCTCGAACCCGCTTGAGCTCGATCGCGCCGGCAGCGAGCTCTCGACCGGTGAGTGGCGCAAGACGCTGAGCGAACTCGCAGCCATCGGCGTGCTGCAAATTCACTTCTCCGGCGGCGAGCCGACCGCGCGCAAGGACCTCGTCGACATCGTCCGCCATGCCAACGACGTCGGCCTCTACACCAACCTGATCACGTCAGCCGTGCTGCTGACCAAGGACCGTCTCAAAGAGCTTGCCGACGCCGGTTTGTGCCATATCCAGATCAGCTTCCAGGGCAGCGAGGCAACAGTCGCCGATCGCGTCGCGGGGCTAGCGAACTCGCACGAGAAGAAGATTGAGGCTGCGCGCTGGGCGCGCGAACTCGGTCTGCCGCTCACCGTCAACGCGGTGATGCACCGGCAGAACCTGCATCAGCTCGCTGACGTGATCCAGATGGCGGTCGATCTCGATGCCGACCGGCTGGAGATCGCCAACGTGCAGTATTATGGCTGGGCACTGAAGAACCGCGCCGCGCTGATGCCGACGCTCGAACAGATCGAGGCGTGCACGCGCATCGTCGACGACGCGCAGGCGCGGCTGAAGGGCACGCTCGCGATCGATTACATCGTTCCGGACTACTATGCGATCCGCCCGAAGAAATGCATGGGCGGTTGGGGCCGGCAGTTCTTCAACATTTCGCCATCCGGCAAGGTGCTGCCCTGTCACGCCGCCGAGAGCATCACCGGGCTTGCTTTCGATTCCGTGCGCGATCATTCGATCGCCTGGATATGGGAGCATTCCGAGGCGCTT
>JBEIPX010000322.1:0-4194 GCA_040376815.1 Bradyrhizobiaceae bacterium | reverse complement strand
TGCCGTCGCGCCGGAATTCAACGCGCCGCCGCCGGCGCCGGTCGAGACCGGCACCTACGGCGACGTCACCGTTCGCGCGATTTCGCAGCCGAAGCCGTCGCTGTTCCCGGAAACCGAAGCGCTGTCGTTCGACATGAAGGACGCGCACGTGCCTGACGCGTTCATTCCGCCGGCCGCCGAGCGCGCGCCGGTCCGGGCTCCGCGCATGCCGAAGTTCGATGAACTGCCGCTGCCGGCACAGAACGAGATTCGCCACGCGCGCGGCGAAGCGCAGGACGAACCGCAGAAGACCCGCCTGTCGCTGCTCCAGCGCCTCGCCAATGTCGGCCTCGGCCGCCGTGACGAGGAGACGGAAGCGCCGATCGCGGCCCGCGCGGACGGTCCCCCGATGGGCCAGATGCCGCCGCTGCCGGAGCGCAAGGCGCAGAAGCCGATGCCATCCTTCGCGGATCCGGTATCCGAATATGCCAAGCGCCCCGCGCCCCAGGGTCTTGATTCGCACGGCCGGACTGCCCCGGTCAGCCAGCCGGCCGGGGACGACCATCTGGATATCCCCGCCTTTCTGCGCCGTCAGGCGAACTGACGGATTGTTGCAGAGCTGATGTTTCGAACGCCCCGGCGGTCTCCGCCGGGGCGTTTTCTTTTGTGGGGCGCAGGCAGGCTTTTGTCTTTCAAGCTATTGCAAGTATTGAAAATTTTTAGTGTTTTCTGGCGCTTGCGCCAGTTACCCAAATCGGGTTAACGCGAGGCGCGATTGCGGCGCCTTTGGGGTAACAATCGGTAAACAAGCGTGAGTGGCCATCCGGGCCGTAATGGTTATGGTTTGCCACGCCTCGACAGGGGCTTGGACGACTTTGGGGACTTCAGACGGGATGACGGCCTTCGTTGGCCGAAGGGTTCGGGCCACCGGATCCGATTTCGGATGAAGTTAGTCGAGTGGGCAGTTTGAGCATGAAATTCAGCCGGCAAACAACGCTGCGCAAGTCGGTCTCGGTGACCGGCGTCGGCGTCCATTCCGGTGCTCCTGCCACTCTCGTCCTCGGACCTGCGTCTGTCGATGCAGGTTTTATTTTTGTCCGCACCAGTGCCGATGGCGCCGACCGCGAGGTGCAGGCGCTGGCCGACGCGGTGATCGCCACCGAATTCGCAACCGTGCTGGGTGACCGCGAAGGTCCGGCGGTTTCGACTGCCGAGCATGTGCTCGCCGCGCTGCGCGGCCTTGGCGTCGACAACGCCACCATCGAAGTCGACGGTCCCGAAGTTCCGATCATGGACGGCAGCGCCGCGCCGTTCGTCGAAGCGATCGAGCAGGCCGAAATCGTCCAGCAGGCCGCGCCGCGCCGTTATCTCGAAGTTCTGAAGCCGGTGAAGGTTGTTATCGGCCAGTCGGTCGGCGAACTGCTGCCGCACGCCGACGGCTTCCGCGCCGAGGTCGATATCGACTTCGATCATCCGATGATCGGCCGCCAGAGCTACGTCCTCGATCTCACCGCGCAAAGCTTCCGCCGCGATATCGCCCGTGCCCGCACCTTCGGCTGCATGAACGATGTCGCCAAGCTCTGGGCCGCCGGTTATGCGCTCGGCGCCTCGTTCGAGAATTCGGTGGTGTTCGACGAGACGCGCATCCTCAATACCGAGGGTCTGCGTTATGCGGACGAGTGCGTCCGTCACAAGGTTCTCGACGTGGTTGGCGATCTCGCACTCGCCGGTTTGCCGCTGATCGGCCTCTACCGGTCGACCCGTGGCGGTCACAAGCTCAATCATGCCGTTCTGACGGCGCTTCTGTCCGACCGCAGCGCCTGGCGCGTGGTCGAGGCTGAGCCGGCCCGGCGCCGCGGTCACGCGGAGGTCGTTGGCGGCATGGTGGCTCCGGCCTACGGCCCGGACGTTTCCTGACGCTCCAGGCATTCGATCCAGCCCGGCCGCGCATCCGCGCGGCTTTTTGCTTTCTGGCTCAAGGCGCTGCGGCCCCGCTGGTAACCACGTCAGGATCGACCGCCTTAAATCAGGCGAAATGTCAGCATATCCGGTTGGTTATCGCCGGTGATCGGGCTAAAAAGGGCTGCGTTTCGAGCGCGGCCCGTTTGATGTGGACGGTCGCCCATGGGTCTCTGCCAGATTGCCGTTGGCAGTCGTGGCCGGAATTCGAAGACAAGATTTTCGAAGACAATGCTTCGAATACAACTCAACGAGTCAAAGTGTCGGCTGAAAACATGACGTTCGGTTCTTTCGTTCATGCACGTCCGGTCGCACGTTGCGCGCGGATCGCCGCAGGTCTCGTGATCCTGGCCTTGCCGCTCGGCGGCTGCGGCTCCGGTGCGATGTTCGACAAGTTTTTCACGAAGGAAGAAGTCTTCGTCGATGAGCCGGCGGACAAGCTCTACAATGAGGGCTTGTACCTGATGAACAGCAAGAAGGACGCGAAGGCGGCCATCAAGAAGTTCGACGAGGTCGATCGCCAGCATCCCTACACCGACACGGCCCGCAAATCGCTGCTGCTCTCGGCCTACGCCAACTATGAAGCCGGGGACTACGATGCCTGCATTGGCGCTGCGACGCGCTACGTGACGCTGCATCCCGCGAGCCCCGACTCGGCCTATGCGCAGTACCTGATCGCTGCCTCGCACTACGATCAGATCCCGGACATCACTCGCGACCAGGCCCGTACCGAGAAGGCGATCGCGTCGCTGGAGGAGGTCATCCGCAAGTATCCGTCGTCCGAGTATGCCGGCGCCGCAAAGAAGAAGCTCGAAGGCGCAAAGGATCAGCTCGGCGGCCGCGAGATGAACGTCGGACGTTACTATCTCGAGCGCCGCGACTACACCGGCGCGATCAACCGGTTCAAGACGGTGGTGACGCAGTATCAGACCACGCGGCATGTGGAAGAGGCGCTGGCCCGCCTGACCGAGGCCTATATGGCGATCGGCATCATCGACGAGGCATCGACCGCCGCCGCCGTGCTCGGCCACAACTTCCCGGACAGCCGCTGGTACAAGGACGCCTATAACCTCGTGAAAGCCGGCGGCCGCGAGCCGACGGAAAACAAGGGCTCCTACATCAGCCGCGCCTTCAAGCGGATCGGTCTCGGCTGACGCACCCGCGCCCGGCGCCTCAGGCGCTGACATGATGTGTTGATGCCGCGGCTTGCGGCACGCAACCAGTCTCCTATTTTGATCCCGAACGCGGTAGAAATGGCAGCGGATTCCGGAACTCCGGCGCCGCTGCTGCCATCTCCGTGCATTTCCAACCGGGACACTGCCTTTCATGCTTGCGCGTCTTTCGATCCGCGACATCGTCCTGATCGAGCGGCTCGATATCGAGTTCGCCCGCGGGCTTGCGGTGCTGACCGGCGAAACCGGCGCGGGCAAGTCGATCCTGCTGGATGCCTTTGCACTGGCGCTCGGCGGCCGTGGTGATGCGGCGCTGGTGCGGCAGGGCGTGGAGCAGGGGCAGGTGACGGCGGCGTTTGACGTGCCGAAGCGGCATCCGGCGCTGGCAATTCTCACCGGGAACGGCCTCGATGATACCGGCGAAATGATCCTGCGCCGCGTGCAGCTCGCCGACGGCCGCACCCGCGCCTTCGTCAACGATCAGCCGGTCAGCGTGCAGACGCTCAAAGCCATCGGCGCGGCGCTGGTCGAAATCCACGGTCAGCACGACGAGCGGGCGCTGGTCGATGCCACGACGCATCGCCGCCTGCTCGACGCCTTCGCCGGGCTGGAGAAGGACGTCACTGCGATCGAGGGGTTGTGGGAGGCGCGGCGGACGGCGCGTGCGGCCCTCGACACCCATCGAGAGGCGATGGAGAAAGCCGCGCGCGATGCCGAATATCTGCGCCACGCGTCCGACGAACTGAAAACGCTGAAGCCGCAGGACGGTGAGGAAACTGCGCTCGCCGCCCGGCGCACGGTGATGATGCAGGGCGAGAAGATCGCGGAGGACTTGCGCGAGGCGCAGGCGGCGATTTCCGGGCCGCAGTCCCCGGTGTCGGCGCTGGCTGCCGCTGTGAGGCGGCTGGAGCGCCGCGCGGCCAATTCGCCCGAACTGATCGAGCCCGCGGTGAAGGCGCTCGACACGGCGCTGACGGCGCTCGATGAAGCCGACCAGCATCTGCACGCAGCGCTTGTCGCGGCCGACTTTGATCCGCTGGAACTCGAGCGCATCGAGGAGCGGCTGTTCGCGCTGCGTGCAGCC
>JBEIPX010000355.1:0-3877 GCA_040376815.1 Bradyrhizobiaceae bacterium | reverse complement strand
TCGGCATTGAGCACGAACGACGTGCCGTCGAACACGAGTTCGTCCTGCCCGCCGACCTGATTGAGATAGACCAGCGGCAATCCGCTCTCGGTCACCCGCGCCACCGCCACCGACAGCCGCACGTCGTCCTTGTCGCGCCAGTACGGCGAGCCGTTCGGCACGATCAGGATTTCCGCACCGGTCTCGGCCAGGCACTCGACGACATTCTCGTACTCGGCCGACTCTTCGAGCCAGATGTCCTCGCAGATCGGCAAGCCGATGCGCACGCCGCGAATCGTCAGAGGTCCGGACACAGGTCCGCGCGCGAACACGCGCTTCTCGTCGAACACGCCGTAGTTCGGCAAGTTGACCTTGAAGCGCAGCGCCGCGATCCGCCCGCCGTCGAGCAGCGCACAACCGTTGTAGAGCTTGCCATCCTCGACCCACGGCACGCCGACCAGCACGGCCGGTCCACCGTCGGACGTCTCACGCGCGAGCTCTTCGACCGCAGCCCGGCACGCGGCCTGGAAGGCCGGTTTCAACACCAGATCCTCCGGCGGGTAGCCGGCGATAAACAGCTCGGAAAAGACGATGAGGTCGGCGCCGTCGGCCTTCGCCTGCGCGCGGGCGCGGCGCACCTTCTCGGCGTTACCGGTGACGTCGCCGACGGTGGGATTGAGCTGCGCGAGTGCGATGGACAACTGTGCGGTCATGGAGTCTATCTAGTCCCTGCCCGGCGCACTTCGCAATCGCAAGCTCTACACAAGACCTATGCGCTCGGCGATGGCGAACAGCCAGAACGCGCCCGCGATCAGCAGCGACACGCCGACCGCTGCCGAGCCGAGGTCCTTGACGTTGCCGATCTGCATGTCGTGTTCGGTGGTCAGGCGATCTGCAAGCTTTTCGATCGCGGTGTTCAGGAGCTCGACCACCATCACCAGCAGCACCACCGCCACCAGCTCGACCTTGCGCCACATGGTGACACCGACGATCCAGGACAGCGGCAGCGCCAGCAGAAGTGCGACGATCTCCTCCCGGAACGCCTGCTCGGAACGGGCCGCAAATGCGAGCCCATTCCGGCTGTTGAGCGTGGCGCGCCAGAAGCGAAGCATCAGCGCATGATCCGCGAGAACGTTCGTTTCGGCAAGATCATGCTCGCGATGCGCTGCCCGGTCACATTCCGGCAGCCGCGGGCAGCGGCTTGGTTTTCCCGGCGCGTTCCTGCTTCAGCAGTTCGGCCATCAGGAAAGCGATGTCGATCGACTGCTCGGCGTTGAGACGCGGATCGCAGACCGTGTGATAGCGGTCGTTCAGGTCCTCGTCGGTAATCGCGCGCGCGCCGCCGATGCATTCGGTGACGTCCTTGCCGGTCATTTCGAGGTGAACGCCGCCGGCATGGGTGCCTTCCGCCGCATGCACCGAGAAGAACGTCTTGATCTCCGAGACGATGCGATCGAACGGCCGCGTCTTGTAGCCCGACGTCGAGGTGATCGTGTTGCCATGCATCGGATCGCACGACCAGACGACGCTGCGCCCTTCCCGCTTCACGGCGCGTACCAGTGCCGGCAGGTGATCCTGTGCCTTGTCAGCGCCGAAGCGCGCGATCAGCGTCAGCCGTCCCGGCTCGTTGTCCGGGCTCAGCACGTCGATCAGCTTGATCAGTTCGTCCGGCTTCAGCGACGGGCCGCATTTCAGCCCGATCGGGTTCTTGATGCCGCGGAAGTACTCGACATGCGCGTGATCGAGCTGGCGCGTGCGGTCGCCGATCCAGATCATGTGGCCCGAGGTCGCGTACCAGTCGCCCGTCGTCGAATCGACGCGGGTGAACGCCTGCTCGTAGCCGAGCAGCAGCGCCTCGTGGCTGGTGTAGAAGTCGGTCGCGCGCAGTTCCGGATGGCTCTCGAGATCGAGGCCGCAAGCGCGCATGAAGTTCAGCGCGTCCGAGATCCGGTCGGCCAGTTCCTTGTAACGCCGCGACTGCGGCGAATCCTTCAGGAAACCGAGCATCCACTGATGCACACTCCCGAGATTGGCGAAGCCGCCGGTCGCGAACGCGCGCAGCAGGTTCAGCGTCGCTGCCGACTGACGATACGCCATCAGCTGGCGCTGCGGATCGGGCACGCGGGCTTCCGGCGTGAACGCGATGTCGTTGACGATGTCGCCGCGATAGCTCGGCAGCTCGACGCCGTTGATTTTTTCGGTCGGCGACGAACGCGGCTTGGCAAACTGCCCGGCGATGCGGCCGACCTTCACCACCGGCACCGCGCCGGCATAGGTCATTACCACCGCCATCTGCAGCAGCACGCGGAAGAAATCGCGGATGTTGTTGGCGCCATGCTCGGCAAAGCTTTCGGCGCAGTCGCCGCCCTGAAGCAGGAAAGCGTCGCCCGCAGCCACGCGGGCCAGTGCCTTCTTCAGGTTTCGCGCCTCGCCTGCAAAAACCAGCGGCGGAAACGTCGCAAGCTGCGCCTCGACCTCGGTCAAGGCGTTCGCGTCAGGGTATTCCGGCATTTGCAATGCCGTCTTGCTGCGCCAGCTGTCGGGTGTCCACCGCTCGGACATGATTGAAACTCCTCACGAAAATCGCCGCCCTCGCATCGGGAGGTCCCGGCGGGCCGGGTTATACACAGGCGCCGCGAGCACCGCCAGTTGCAATTCACCCTTGCGCCTCAACATCTTACGCGCAAAATTAACGGACCCAAACAGCCAGCGGTCAATAGGACGGGATTCACGGTGGCCGAGGCCGAGACCGACGACGTTTTTATCGACGACATCAAGCTGCAAGCGGCCGATGGCTTTGCGCTTGCGGCGTCGCTGTTTTTGCCTCGCCGCGCCAGGCGCAAACAGGCCATCCTGATCAACTCGGCCGCCGCCGTTCCGCGCAAGATCTACAAGGGCCTCGCAAGCTATCTCGCCGGCCGTGGCGCCGCGGTTCTCACTTACGACTATCGCGGCATCGGCGAGTCGCGGCCGAAATCGCTGAAGGGCTTCCAGGCGACGATGAGCGACTGGGCGCGCCTCGACGCGGCCGCCGCCGTCGACTGGATGCGCGTGCGCTACAAGGATTTGCCGCTCAACGTCATCGGACATTCGTTCGGCGGACAAACGGTCGGCCTCATCCCGAACAACGCCGAAATCCAGCGCGCGCTGTTCATTGCTGCGCCCGCCGCGCACTGGCGCCTCTTCGCCTCACCCGAACGGTATCGAGTCTACGCGATGCTCCGGCTCGGCCGGCCGCTGGCGCACGCGATTGGTTATGTCCCCGGCCGCCTCGGCATCGGCGAGGATATGCCGAAAGGCGTGTTCCTCCAGTGGGCGTCGTGGGTGATGAATCCGCGCTATTTCTTCACGGACGATGCGCTCGAAGGCCGCGGCAACTTCGAAAAGTATCGCGGCGAACTGCGCGCCTTCTGCATCGCCGACGATCCATGGGCAACGCGGCCCGCGGTCGAGATGCTGTGCTCGGGCTTCACGTCGATCGAGCCGCAGATCGTCGACATCGCACCGAAGGACAACAATGCCGGACAGATCGGCCATTTCGGCTTCTTCCGGCCGCAGCACCGCACAACGCTCTGGCGAAAAGCCGGCGACTGGCTGTTCGACGAGGCGGAGGTTGTCGAAGTCGCGCCGGTAGACGCAGGCAAGCCGGAAGAAGCCTCACCCACCGCACAGGCAGCGGCTTCCGATGGCGGCATAGAAAAGAAGAACGAGCAGCCCAAGAGCGGCGACATTGCAAAGGAAGATGCGACCGTAGCGCCAGTGACCGCGCCTGCATCGGTTGAGGCTTCGCCGGCCGCTGCCGCGATCGAGCCCACCGCCGAAGGCACACCGGTGGGAGCGCCCGCGATCGACATCAAAGAGCCGGCGCAGCATGCGAGCGTTGATCCCTAGGACGGCG
>JBEIPX010000344.1:0-4019 GCA_040376815.1 Bradyrhizobiaceae bacterium | reverse complement strand
TCATCGCGCCGGTCGTCGATGTTGTCGCTGCGGCGAAAATCATCGTAACGCATGGCGCAAGTTCCTTATTCCGGTCATGTGCGTCGCATCACGCGCTGCATTCGCGCAGGCAGTGTGGCGCATTTCCAAGTTCTTAACAAATAGCGTGCCCGGCAAATTTTGCCTAGCTCCAACTGCGCAAGAAGTTCTCACGATAAACCGGACGTTTACCTCACGCCGTCATGATCGCCGCAGTCGGTTTAGTTAGTCCCGCGTCGCCGGCTGCGTCGCCTGAGTCAGAGTTTGAGTCATGGGTGTGTCGCGTCGCGGGGCGTCTGCAAAGGCGCCCCGCAGTCATTTTGAGTCTGGTCCTTCGAGCCGCATCGTCATTGGCGATTGCGTCGCCGAAATGTCGAAGCTGCCGGCCGGTTCGGTCGATGTGGTGTTCGCGGACCCTCCATACAACCTCCAGCTCAAGGGCGATCTCAAGCGCCCTGACGAATCGCATGTCGATGCGGTGAATAACGACTGGGACAAGTTCTCGTCGTTCGCCGCCTATGACGACTTCACCCGCGCCTGGCTTTTGGCCTGCCGCCGCATCATGAAGCCGTCGGCGACGATCTGGGTGATCGGTTCCTATCACAACATCTTCCGCGTCGGCGCGATCATGCAGGACCTCGGGTTCTGGGTGCTCAACGATATCGTCTGGCGCAAGTCCAATCCGATGCCGAACTTCCGCGGCCGCCGCTTTACCAACGCGCATGAGACCATGATCTGGGCCGCGCGCGACGAGAACGCCAAGGGCTACACGTTCAACTACGAAGCCCTGAAGGCCGCCAACGAAGACGTACAGGCGCGTTCCGACTGGCTGATCCCGCTTTGCACCGGCGACGAACGCCTCAAGGGCGCGGACGGCAAGAAGGTTCACCCGACGCAGAAGCCGGAAGGCCTGCTCGCCCGCGTGCTGCTGTCGTCATCGAAGCCCGGCGATCTCGTGATCGATCCGTTCAACGGCACCGGCACCACCGGCGCCGTCGCCAAACGTCTCGGCCGCAGCTACATCGGCTTCGAGCGCGATACGGTCTACGCAAAGGCCGCCGAAGAGCGCATCGCATCGATCGAACCATTGCCGGAAGCCACACTTGCTCCGTTCATGACGGCCCGCGATGCCCCGCGGGTCGCATTTTCGGAACTCATCGAGCGCGGCATGATTTCGCCGGGCACCAAGCTTGTCGACTCGAAGAAGAAGCACGGTGCGCTGGTGCGCGCCGATGGCGCGATCATGCTCGGCGACAAGGTCGGCTCGATCCACCGCATGGGCGCGGTCGCTCAAGGATCGGAAGCCTGCAACGGCTGGACCTTCTGGCACGTCGAAACCAAGAAGGGTCTCAAGCTGATCGACGACCTGCGCGCTGAAATCCGAAAAGAGATGGCGGCTGCGGGCTGAGCAGCCCGCTCACTGCGTCTCTCGCAACCCAAGCCCCTCGACCGCCGCTACCGCCAGATTTCCCAGCAACAAGGGGCGCGACGAGATTCGGGCCATGCGCAACTCCTTGCGCGCTTTGGCTCGCACATATTCCGGCTTGCTGACCCAATTCTGGTGCGACCAGAAAAAGCGAAAGCGTTTGGTCAAATCCGGAATCCAGAATCGCTCGGGAACCGGCAAGGCGGTTTCGCGCGCCCCCGGTTCCACCACACCGAACAGCACACCCGCACCTTCCTCCCGGGTCCGCCGTGCAATAACGAAGCCGTCGCGATCGGTGATCTGGGTTTCGCCCATCAACAGGGACTTGAATGGAAGCTTCATCCAGCCTCCGGGCACGAGCGACAATGGGCGATTGAGTGTGCCCACCTGGGCAGCGTGAACCAGTGGCGCACCGACGAATCGCGCGAAGGTCCCCGGCGTCTCGTGCATGTAAATTTCGTTCTGCGCCTGCATCTGATCCATGAAACCGCCGAGCACCAGCCAGCCACGCGGCGGCGACCACCAATGCGAACCCGTCATCAGGAAATCGACGCGCCCCTGCAAACGTCTGACCGTCCGCGTCCGCAGCAGCTCCCAGCACATCGCCGCACCGACCCGCCCCACCTCGGTTGGAAATACGCCATCGTCATAGCCGCCGCGATAAAACGCATTCTCGACCATCGTCGGCTGGTCTTTGTCGTGGCGATGCACCGATCCGTTTGGTTCGACCATCACGTAGGTATTGAAGACATCCTCGCCGCGATGTTCGAGATACGAACCGCCGATCAGTACGCCATGCCGGCGGGCAATGATCCGCAGCAAATCGAGTGCGGGATTGTCGGGAGGCAACGAGCACGAATGCAGACAACGATCGTAGGCGATCGGCGTTGTGAAAAATTCCGGCAGTGCGATGACGTCCGGGCGCTTGTCCAAAGCCGCGCCGATCAGCAGTTCGACCTGGGTCAAGTTGTGGTCGAGATCGCCGATACGTCCTTCCAGCTGGATCGCAGCAACGCGAAGTTTCTTTCGCATCGCCGGATTGCTCGCGATCGCGTCGGACCCACGGTTCTGTGACATCTCGATCTGCCGACGATCGCCGTTCAGAGCAACGCGGACAGCGGCGCGGGGGCAGCTCCCGCCTCGACGTCACGCTGATACAGCGGCATTTCCACTTGAAGAGCCTTCAAGACACTGGGGCGCCCCTGAACGCGCTCGCTATGAGCGCGTAAAGCCGCATATGGCTTCAGGTCGACACCGCCGGCGCCCGCCGCCATGGCGCACCAGAGCATGTACGCATCGGCCACCGTGAAGCGGTCGCCGACAAGATAGTCCCGCCCTTGCAGGTGACGGTCGACATGACCCAGCACCGCGCCGATGCCTCCGCGCGCCCATATCTTTATCTCAGCCTGAGTGGACGGGCTGAACATCATCCAGAGATGCTTCTTGTGCAGTTCGGAGCTGGTGAAGCTGAGCCATTCGATCAACCGGTAGCGTTCCGGCGTTCCGAACGCGGGAGCCAGACCCGTCGCCGGCGCCTGATCGGCGATGTACTGCAGAATGGCGGCGCTTTCGGTCAGCAACTCACCGTCTGGCAACATCAGCGCCGGCACCATTCCTTTTGCCGAGATATCGCGAAAGCTGCGGCCATCATCCAGACGGTAATTTTTTCGGGCCACCCAATGAAGCGTGATGGGGATACCCGCTTCGAGACAGGCAACGTGACACGCCGTCGAGGATGACAAAGCCTGCATGTAGAGATTCATGAATGATGCCGCCGCTTTCGATGTGAATTTGCAGGCCAACTTTGTCTTGCCTTCTCGTTGAGAGACAGCGCATAGTTTCCATAGAAATGATGCATGGTATTCATACATTGTCGAACGGCCGGCTTGAGATGCGGCACCTTCGCCTCGTGCTCGCGATCGCGCGCGAAGGCGATGTCACCCGCGCCGCGCGCCTGCTGCACCGCTCGCAATCCGCGGTCAGCCATCAACTGATCGATCTGGAGAAGGAGCTTAAAACGCGATTGTTCGACCGCATCGGCAAGAAGATGGCGCCAACGAGAAGCGGGGCGATGATGATCGCCGCCGCTCAACGGATGTTATCCGACCTCTCGGACCTCGAGACTTCGCTAGCCGCGACTCGAACCGACGCGCGTGTGAAGCTGCGGATCACGACAAGCTGCTTCACATCTTACAACTGGCTGCCGGCCGCGCTGACGCAGTTTGGCGACAAGTATCCGAACGTCGAACTCGACCTCGTCCTCGAAGCGACCCGGCGAGCGATACCGGCGCTTGCCGCTGACGAAGTCGATATCGCGATCGTCACCGAGCCGCCGCGCGATGATACGTGGGAGAAGCAGGAGATTGTCAAAAGCGAATTCGTGACGATCGTCGGTCCGGGTCATCCGGTCGCCGGACGTGCGAAACGAAACGCACTCCACTGGGGAGCGCTTCACGATTGCGAGCTTCTGGTCTACGAAATATCGGATGAGGACCTGGAGCGGCTCGAAAAGGCCGTGCGTGAATCCTGGCGCGCCGATAATGGCCGCACACTCGCCGCGCCGCTCAAGGTGCGC
>JBEIPX010000149.1:0-7166 GCA_040376815.1 Bradyrhizobiaceae bacterium | reverse complement strand
GGAAGCAGCACGTACCAGCGAAACAGCATGCGCAGCCGCTGCTTCGGCGTCGGCCAGAATCGCCAGTGCCCGGTTTGCGCGGCGATGCCGGCAAAGGCTGCGAAGCGGTTGATGTTCGGCTGCAGGCCGATCGCCTGTCCGCCCATGGAGTGGCCGATGCAATAGATCGGCGTCGTGGGCAGAACCTTGCTGTCGAGCCACGCCGTCACGCCGGTCGCGTCTTTCGCGCCCCAGTCGCCGATTTCGCCCTTGAAGTCGCGAATGTCGACATGCAGCGATTTACCCATGCCTCGGTAGTCAAACGTGGCGACAAGGTACCCGCGGCCGGCGAGCCACTCGGCGAACGCGCGGTAGTATTCCTTCGGCACGCCGGTCGCGCCGTTGATCTGGATCGCGGCGGCGGGCGCATCGTCCGGGCCATACACGAGTGCCGCAAGCTGATAGCCATCGCTGGCCTCGATCCACACCTCGCGTCCGGCGAGTGCGGGATCGCGCTCGCGTTCCTCGTGCTTCGCGGGTGCGGGCATGGTGACGACGTTGCTCATGGGGTGACGAGCATCGGTTGTTGCGGCGGCCGCAGCAGGGCGAACGCGATCTGCACGATGCCGGCGGTGAGGCCGATGGAAACGCCGATCTGCCAGGCCAGCGTATAGGAGCCGAGCGTGTCGTAGATCAGGCCGCCGCCGTAGGCGCCGAGGAAGCTGCCGAGCTGATGGTTCATGAAGGCGAGGCCGCCGATCATCGCCTGCCACTTCAGGCCGAACATCTCGACGATCGCGCCCTGCATCAGCGGGCCGACGCCAAGCCACAGGAAGCCCATCAGCGCGCCAAACACGAGCGTTCCGGTCGTGGTCGGCGGCGCCATGAAGTACCAGGCGAGCACGATCGAACGGGAGACGTAGATCAGCCCCAGCAGCACCTGCTTGCTCCAGCGCCCGCCGGCCCAGCCGAAGAACAGGCTGCCGAGCACGTTGAAGCCGCCGATCACGCCGAGCGTCTGCGCGCTCAGCATCGGGTCCATGCCGCAAATTTCGAGATAGGAGGGCAGGTGCGTGGTGATGAAGATGAGCTGCATGCCGCAGACGAAGTACGCGGCGGTCATCACCACGAACGAGATATTGCTGAAAGCGGTGATCGCCGCGGCCTTTGCCGAGGTGTCGCCGATTTCGTTGGCGGTCGTCGGCGTCGGCACCTTGTCGGTCTTGCCGGCCATCCAGGCCATCGGCAGCATGACCAGTGACATGACAACGAAGCCGGCGATGCCGATCCGCCATCCGTGCGCCTCGCTCAGGATTTGCCCGACTGGCGCTGCCATCAGCGCGCCGATCGATCCTGCAGCCGAGACGATGCCTAGCACGGTGCTACGGACTGCGGTGGACACGGAACGCGCCGCGACCGCCATCGCGATCGCCGGACCCGTGCAGGCCATCGATGCGCCGATCAGCACGCCGGCGCCGATCATGATCGCGAGGAACCCGTGCGCCACCGCCATCAGCACCAGGCCGGCAATGTAGAGCACCGCGCCGAACAGCATGATCGAGCGATAACCCCATCGTACCGTCAGCGCGCCGGCGATCGGCTGCAGGAAACCCCAGGCGAGATTTTGCACTGCGATGGCGAGCGTGAAGCTCGAAACCGAAATCGCGATGTCCTTGGTCAGCGGTTGCAGGAAGATGCCGAGGCTTTGCCGCAGCCCCATGCTGATGGTGAGCATGATGGCCGCGCCGGCGAGGATCGGGAGCGCGGGCCGCAGCGCCTGGAACATTGTCATTCTTCTTATCCGTTGCGCGGTTGCGTGACCGGGCTTGATTACACCGATCTGTGTAGATAGATTGGCGGAAACTGAAACGTCAAGCGAAAATGTAGACAGGTCTGTGCATGTCGTTAGTCGCCCCCAAACAACCGATGAAAGAGCGGATTCTCGATACCGCCGATCGGCTGTTCTATCAGCGCGGTATCCGGGCGGTGGGCGTGGATACGATCGCAGCCGAGGTCGGGATCAGCAAGCGCACGCTCTACAATCACTTTCCCTCGAAGGACGGGCTGGTCGCCGCCTATCTGATGCGGCGGTTCGTGCCGATCCCGCATTCGGAAAAGTCTCCGCTGGACCAGATCATGCGGACGTTCGAGCGCCTGGCGCAGGGTTTCGCCTCCAAGGGCTTTCGCGGCTGCCCCTTCGTCAATGCGGTGACCGAGATCGGCGAGAGCGATACGGAAGCCCGCAAGATCGCCCTCGCTTTCAAGGAAGACCGCATTGCCTGGATGCGCGACAAGGTGACGAAGCTCGGCGTTCCCGATCCGGAGACGCTGGCGACCCAGTTGGCCATCCTGATCGATGGCGCCATCGCGCAGGACCTCGTGCGCCGCGATCCCGAGGTGGGGCGGAAGGCTCAGCAGGCGGCGCGCGTTCTCCTCGCCCATGCCGGGGTCACGGCGGCTGCTGCCGCGTCCTGAGCGCGCCGCAGGGCTGCCGTTACTTTCATGCTTGTCATCGATGCTGTGATGAGCGGCGCTTGACTCGTGCGGCAGGATGTTTTCACTAACCGCATGAATGACATATGGCGCCTTCCCGCTTCCGAACTCGCTTCACTGATCCGCGCGCGCAAGGTCTCCGCGCGTGACGCCGCCAAGGCCGCTCTGGAGCGGCTTGACGCGGTCAATCCGAAACTCAACGCGGTGGTCGATCATCGTCCGGAAGATGTGCTGGCTCAGGCCGACAATGTCGACGCCGTCATCGCCCGTGGCGGCGATGCCGGCATCCTCGGCGGCGTGCCGGTGACGGTGAAGGTCAACGTCGATCAGGCAGGGTTCGCCACCACCAACGGCATCAAGGCGCAGCGCGATCTGATCGCGAAGACCACCAATCCGGTCGTCGCCAACCTGCGCAAGTCGGGCGCGGTCATTCTCGGCCGCACCAATACGCCAGCGTTTTCCTATCGCTGGTTCACCACCAACCTGCTGCATGGCGATACCTATAATCCGCGTGACCGTTCGATCACGCCGGGTGGTTCGTCCGGCGGCGCGGGATCGGCAGTTGCGGCCGGCATCGGCCATATCGCGCACGGCACCGATATCGCGGGCTCCATTCGCTATCCCGCGTACGCATGCGGTGTGCACGGCTTGCGGCCGACCATCGGCCGCATTCCCGCGTTCAACGCCTCGTCGCCGGAGCGGCCGATCGGTCCGCAGATCACGGCGGTATCGGGTCCGCTCGCCCGCACGGTCTATGACCTCCGGCTCGCGCTGGCGGCCATGTCGAAGCCCGACAGCCGCGATCCGTGGTGGGTTCCGGCGCCGCTCGAGGGTCCGCCGGTTCCACGCCGCGCGGCATTGTGCCTGCGGCCGGATGGGCTGGAGATCGCGCCGGAAATCGAGGCCGCGCTGCGCGATGCCGCCAAACGGCTGGAGCGCGCGGGCTGGACGGTCGAGGAGATCGCCAACACGCCGCCGATGGCCGAGCCGGCCGAGCATCAGGTCAAGATGTGGATGGGCGACACCTATCAGGCGCAGCTCGATGCCGCCGAGAAGGAGGGTGATCCGGGCGCACTCGCCGCATTGCGCGGACATGAGGCGGTCGGCCGCGGGATGAATCTCGCGGACTTCTCGAAGGTGCTGACGCGCCGCGCGACGATTACGCGCGAGTGGCAGGTGTTCTTCGATTCCTGGGCGGTGCTGCTGATCCCGGTGTGCGGCGACCTGCCGTTCCCGTACCAGTTTGACCTGCGCGACAAGGAATCCTGGGAACGCGCATGGCGAGCCCAGATGCCGCAGATCGGACTTCCTTTCGTCGGGATGCCGGCGATGACGGTGACCACCGGACTTGTCGGCACCGTTCCGGTCGGCGTGCAGCTCGTCTCCGGCCGTTATCGCGAAGACCTGTGCCTGCTCGCCGGCGAAGCGATCGAAGCCGGCGGCGTGCCGGCATCGCCAGTCGATCCGGCCTGATATCCCGCCGCCGATGACCCCGGCCACGCCCCAACCCGCCATGGTGCGGGTGGCGCTTGTGTTGCTAGCGGTGGCGGCGCTGTGGCTCTTGATCGCGCCGCTCTATCGCCTCGGCCTCTGGCTCGAACTGCCGAACGAGGGCTGGAACGCGACGCACGCGCTGAACGCTTTCACGGGCGCGCTCTATCCCGCGCCGGGCAGCTTCATCATCAACAACTATCCGCCGCTGTGGTTTTATCTCACCGGCGGCTTGGCGCAGCTTGGCGCCGATCCAATCTTCGCCGGCCGGATCATCGCTTTCCTCGCGTTCATCGCAACGGCGGTGGCGATCTTCGTCATTCTGCGCGGACTGAAAGCAAGCGCGGGCGCGGCGCTCGCGGGCGCGCTGTGCTTCATTCTGATCGTCGCCGGACTTCTGGAAAGCTATGTCGGATTGTCCGAACCGCAGATGCTCGCGCATGCGCTCGTTGCGTTCGGCGCGGCCGTGCTCGTGCGCGCGGACAGCGCGAAAGCGGTGTCCATCGCCGCCGTCCTCACAGTGATCGGGATGTTCACCAAGCAGGTCGTGATCGCGCTGCCGCTGGCGTCGCTGGTCTGGCTCCTGATCTACCGGCGCAACCTGCTGCTGCCGTGGCTGATTGCGGGCGCGCTCGCGGGATTTGCGGCGCTCGCCGCATGGCTGTCGCTGCATGCGAACGTGATCGGCAACATGCTGTTCCCGCGCGTGCTCGCGCTCTCCACGCTCGGCAAGAACCTGGCGCTGATCTCGAAAGCGACGGTGCCGCTTGTCATTTTCGCCGCGGTCGCATGGCGCAGCCGGGCGGTGCGGGACGAGACGATGGCATTCGCGGGGCTTGCCATCGCGGCGGGAATGATTGCGCTGCTGATCTTCGGCGGCGCGCGCGGCGTCAGCATCAACGTCGTGTTCGATCTGGTGATCGCGGCATCGATCGGGCTCGGTCTCGCGTGGGATCGTCTCGACGCGCTCTCGTCGCGCGCGCACGGCTGGCGCGTCGTGATCGTAGCGGCGTTGCTGATCCGTGTCGGGATCGGCGTGCCCTATGCCAATGTTGCACTGGCGTTCGATGCGCGCGAACGCGCCCGACTTCAGGAGCAGTCATCCACGCTCGCGGCATTGCGCGATCGCCTGAAGCAGGTGAAGGGCCCTGTCGCGTGCGAGACGCTGTCGGCCTGCGTCTGGGCCGGGCATCGCAACGAGGTCGATCTCTGGAAGCTGCATTTCGAGACGACGCTCGGTCCCTTCATGGATACGCCCACGCTGCTTCGGAGCATCGCGGATGGACGCTACGGTGCCGTCGTTCTATATGGCGACTCGAAGCCCGTGCTCGACCGGCAGCTTCCGGGCCTCGCGGGCGCGCTGGCCGCGGGCTACGCCGCTCCGGACGTCATCGGCGGGACGACAAGCCTGTTCTTGCCGAAGAATTCCCGCTAGAGCAGGCGGGTTTCGCTCCCCGGATACGAACATCCCGACCATGGTTTCCATCGTTTTCGCCGATACCACGGGCCGCTATGACGGCCGCGATCTGGAGCGCCGCGCGCTCGGCGGAACCGAGTCCTCGGTGATCCGGCTTGCGCGCGCGCTTGCGAAGCGCGGGCATCAGGTCACCGTGATCACGAACTGCGATGGCGTTGTCGAGGATCATGGCGTGCGCTGGCAGCCGTTCAACACCGCGATGCCCGCGCGTTGCGATCTCTACGTGCCGATCCAGCATCCGAAGCTGCTGGGACTGGTGCCGGCACGGCGCACGGCCTTGTGGGTGCTGTGGCGGCCGAACAATTTGAAGCACTACAAGCAGCTTCCGAAGATGTGGTGGCACCGTCCGGTGCCGATTCTGATGAGCCTGTTTCAGGTCGCGCAGTATTCGCCGGTGCTGCCGCGCCGCAATCCGCATCTGATCATTCCGCTGGCGCTGCCCGATGACATCCGTGGCTTGCCGCCGCTCGCCGCGCCGCCACCGCCTGTGCTGGTGTTCGCGTCGAATCCGGCGCGCAATCTGTTCGGCATCATGCGCATCTTCGCCGACCGCATCCTGCCGGCGCGGCCGGACGCCAGATTGAAGGTGTTCGGCGCGGTGACGCCCAACACCGATCCCTGGACGGCGTGGGGCGGCCTTATTCCGCAGGATCTGTCGCCGCAGGCCAAGGCCGCGATCGACATCCGCACGGCGGTGCCGCGCGAGCAGATGATGGATGAAATCCGCAACACCCGCGCGATGATCTATCTCGGCCACAAGACGGAAGCGTTCTGTTTGTCGCTGGCGGAAGCGCAGGCGCTCGGCGTGCCGTGCGTGGTCGCGCCGCTTGCGGTGTTGCCGGAGCGGGTGATCGACGGCGTCACCGGTTTCGTTCACGCGGACGATGGCGCATTCGCGGCGTCCGCGCTTGCGCTTCTCAACGACGATGCGCTGTGGCGCCGGCAGCATGAGGCTGCGCTGCGCCTGCAGCAGGGGCTATCGTGGTCCGAATATGCCGCTCGGTTCGAGGCGGCGCTGCTGTCCGACTGGATATCCACCAACCGCTCGTGGTCGGCTCCGCTGAGCTGATCAAGCGACTGGCCATTTCATAAATCCAGCGCAGTAATCGTATCAGGAAGTGGAGGTTCAACTCCGCCGCTGGGAGGCATGTCGCATGGCTTTGCGTATCGGAGCGGGTTCGGCCTGGTGGGGCGATCGTGTCGAGCCGGCGCGGCTCAATGCCGAAAAGGGCGATCTCGACTACCTGTGCTTCGAGACGATGGCGGAGGCGACTGTGTCTGCAGCGCAGGTGCGCAAGCGCCGCGATCCGTCGTTCGAAGGCTACGACACCTATCTCGACGATCGCATGAAAGCCGTGCTGCCGGGCTGCGTTCGCCGCGGCACGAAGATCGTCACCAATCAGGGCTGGATCAATCCAGTCGGCGCCGCCGAGCGGATCGCGAAACATCTCGATGGGCTTGGCGCGAAAGGCATCAAGATCGCGGCCGTCACCGGCAGCCTGATCACCGACCGGGTGACGGCGCTCGCAAAAACCATTCTGGAGAACGGCGCGCCGGTTGCGACGCTTTCGGACACGCTCATCTCCGCCGAGGCCTATCTCGGCGCCGAGCCGATCGTCGAGGCGCTGCGCGGCGGCGCGCAGATCGTCGTGACCGGCCGTGTCGCCGATCCGTCGTTGTTTCTCGCGCCGATGATCCACGAATTCGGCTGGTCCGAAAATGATGT
>JBEIPX010000157.1:0-6938 GCA_040376815.1 Bradyrhizobiaceae bacterium | reverse complement strand
GATCGCAACGCCCGCGTCCGCAAGCTGTGCGGCCGTGCGCAGCGCCACATCGCGGGATACCTGGCCGAGAGCATAGGCGTGGCTAATCGTTACCTTGCCGCCAAGCGACAGCGCCTTGGTTCGGCGCGCGATTTCCTCGATCTCGAATATCCCGAGCAGGTCGCCGTCATGCAGATGAATGTCGATGCCGACGCCGTGACGCTCCGCGATCGCAAAGATCACGTCGAGATGCCCATTGATATCGCCGTCGAAGCTGGCCGGATCGAGACCGCCGACCACGTCCGCGCCGCCCTTCACCGCTTCGTCGAGCAGATCGCGCGTGCCCGGTGAAGTGACGATGCCGTTCTGCGGAAACGCCACGATCTGGATCGACAGCTTGTTGCGATTGGCCTCGCGCGCAGTTGCAATCGCCTCGAAATTCCGCAAGCCTGTTTCCGCATCGATATCGACATGGCTGCGCACATGCGTGGTGCCTAGCGACACGCAGAGATCGATCATGGCCGCGGCGCGCGTTTCGATCGGCTTGGCCTTTGCAAGCGCCTCTTTCTCGAACATCACACGCTCGCGGACATCAAACCCGGCTGTGTTCGGCCGGTGCGGCTTCCAGACGTCGCCGACAAAGCCCTTGTCGAGATGGATGTGCCCATCGACGAAGCCGGGCAGCACCAGCCGGCGCGCGAGATCGCGCGTTTCCGTTGCCGCAGCAATCCCGGACGCCGCCGCGATGGCGGCAATCCGGCCGTCCTTCACCGCAAGATCGGTTACCCGGCCGTCGGCCAGCCGTGCATTCCGGAAGAGCGTGTCGATGTCAGTCAATCGAGCCTCGTTTGACGCGATATGTTACCCGGCGATAACCGCCGCACTATGACGAGATCACACCGTCCGGCAGCGCTGCCGCATGGGCTGCGATCGCGCCCGCCGTGGTGAACCAGATATCGTTGCGTTTGGCGACGATCGTCTGCAACGCACGGCGCAAATGCCGCAGGCGATACGGCTGGCCGACTAGATACGGATGCAGCGCAATGCCCATCACTAGCGGCTGCTTTTGCGATTGCGCCAGCATTTCCTCGAAGTTCTCGGTGATCATCGCCGCGAACTGCTCAGCCGAATCCTTACGCCCCACGATCGAAGGAATGTCGTTCAGTTCCTGCGGGTAAGGCAGCGAGAGAATGCGGCCGCCGTTGCGGGTGGAAAACCACACGGGCTGATCGTCCATGCACCAGTCGAGCAGATAGGTGTAGCCCGCTTCCGCCAGCAGATCTGGCGTGTGCACGGACTGCGAAATCCACGGCCCGAGCCAGCCCTGGGGACGACGGCCTTCGGCGCGAGTGATGACGTCGGTCGCTTCCGCAATCAGGCGACGCTCGTCGTCCTCCGGCAGCGTGCCTTGCCGCTCGGAGTTGGTCCGGCCGTGACCGACGACTTCGTCGCCGCGCGCCCGAAATGCATCCATCACCTCCGGGCAATAGTCGTAGATGGAACTGTTCACCAGCACCGAGGACGGTAGCGACAACTCATCAAACAAATCGATCAGCCGCCAGACGCCGACCCGGTTGCCATAGTCGCGCCACGCATAGTTGAGGACGTCCGGCGGCGGACCGCCGGCAGCGAGCTCCGCGCCCAGCCCCTCGCCGAAGGCAAAGTGCTCAAGGTTGAGACCGAGATAAACCGCAAGCCGCTTGCCGCCGGGCCATGTGAAGTCGGGACGCTTGGTGATCGCGGAGTAACGATAGCGTCCGTGCGACCTCAGGCTTCCGGGGCGGCTCGAAGCCATCCTGTCCGGCGGCGTGATGGCATCCTGTCGCATCGCAAACGTCTCCCGCAAATCCATCATCGCTTGACATTCACCCGATGTTGAAGAAAGTTTTTACTTCCGTCAAGTTCGCGCCATTGCGGACAGCGGGGGAAACGGCCGGTACGACACCCCGAGCGCGGGAACGTTGCCATTCAGGAGGACTACACAATGGGCCAGAACTGGACTGCTATCGATATCGGTCAATCCGTATCGCGCAAGACAACGCTGCGATTGCTCGCCGCGACCGCTGTCGCACTGCTGACGATGCACGGCGCGCAAGCCGCTGACCCCATCAAGATCGGCCTTGTCGCCGCGTTGTCCGGCCAGTCGGCGCGTTCCGGCGAAGCCATTACCCGCGGCGCAACGATCGCGATCGAAGAGATCAACGCCAAGGGCGGCGTGCTCGGCCGTCCGCTCGAACTCGTGCGCCGCGACGACGAAAGCAATCCCGCGAAGGGCGTGATCGCCACGCGCGAACTGATCCAGCGCGAGAAAGTCACCGCCCTCATCGGTGGATTGGATACGCCGGTGGCGCTCGCCATCGTGCCGTTTGCCAACAACGTCAAGGTTCCGTTCGTGATCCCGTGGGCGGCCGGTACGAAGATCACCCAGAACGGTGCGCCGGAGAACTATGTTTTCCGCGTCTCGGCGATGGACGACGAGGTCGATCGCGCGATTCTCGCGTATGCGCAGAAGCATTTCAAAGCCAAAAAGCCCGGCTTGATTCTCGTCAACAATCCGTGGGGCGAATCCAACGAACACGGCTTCAAGGAAGCGATGAAGGTTGCCAACGTCGAGCCGGCCGGCATCGAGAAGTTCGAGGGCAACGACGTCGATATCGTGCCGCAGCTTTCGCGCCTGAAACAGGCCGGCGCCGACTCGCTGTTCCTGGTCGGCAACGTCGGCCCCGGCGCGCAAGTCGTGAAGTCGCTCGATCGCATGAGCTGGATGCCGCCGATCGTGTCGCACTGGGGCGTTGCCGGCGGCCGCTTCACCGAGCTTGCAGGTCCGAGCGCCAAGAACGTGATCTTCGTGCAGACCTACAGCTTCTTCGGCGACCTCTCGCCGGTCGGCAAGAAGGTGCTCGCCGCACTTCAGAAGAAGTATCCGGACATCAAGGGACCGGCCGACATCACGCCTGCGGTCGGCGTCGCCAACGCCTACGACACGGTGATGGTCATCGCGGCTGCGATCGAGAAGGCCGGCAAGACCGACGGCCCCGCCGTGCGCGATGGCTTCTACGCGATCGAGAAGGTCGAAGGTCTGATCAAGACCTACAACAAGCCCTTCACCAAGACGAAGCATGATGCGTTGTCGCAGGAAGACTACATCTGGACCCGCTTCGAAGGGGATCACATCGTCCCGGTCGCGAAGTAACCGCAGCGCTGACAACCAGGCAGGGCAACCCATCATGTCACTTCTTCCTGCAATCCTGACAGGACTCGCGCTCGGTAGCATGTATGGGCTGCTCGCGCTTGGTTTTCACGTCACTTACGCGGTCTCCGGCACGGTGAATTTTTCCCAGGGCAGTTCGATGACCCTGGGCGCCGTTGCCGGATACTTCTTTCTCGTGCTGTGGGGCTGGTCGGCTGCGTTCGGCATCCCGGCCGTACTGCTCATCTGTGCCCTCTACGGCCTGATGATCGAGCGCTTCGCCGTGCGCCCGTTCGTGGCGCGCGGATCCGACAACTGGCTGATGGCGACCGTCGCCGTCGGCATCATCGTCGACAACCTGATGCTGTTTGTGTTCGGCAAGGAGCCGCGCGCTTTCCCGTCGTCGCTCGCCGTCAAGCCGATCCAGATCGTCGAGGGCGCGGGCGTCTATCCGTTGCAACTCGTAATTCCGGTCGTCGGTCTGCTGCTTGCCGCCGGCCTGCACGTCTTCACGCGCTACACCCGGCATGGCGTCGGCATGCTGGCGGTGGTGCAGAACCCGGGTGCGGCAAAGCTGATGGGCATCGATGTCAGCCGCATCATCGCCGCGAGCTACGCGGTCTCCGCCGTGCTCGCGGGCATCGCCGCGCTCCTGATCGCACCGCTGTTCAACGTGGCGTCGGACATGGGCACCCTGTTCGGCATCAAGGCCTTCGCCGCCGCGATCATCGGCGGTCTCGGCAGCGCCTGGGGCGTGATGCTGGCAGGACTCTGTCTCGGTCTGATCGAGGTATTCGCCACGACCTATTTCGGGTCGGTCTACACCCAGATCATCACGTTCGCTTCCGTCATTGTGATCCTCGTCGTGATGCCTCACGGGCTGCTCGGCCGCGCTGGAGTGAAGAAGGTATGACGTCCCGTCTCTCATTCCTTGCCGGGGCGGTCGCGCTCGCGCTTGCCCTCGCCTACACCAGCGTCGCCGACAGCTATGCGGTGTTTCTCGTTGCTACGGTCGCGCTGACAGCAATTGCCTGCATTGGGCTGAACGTGCTGCTCGGCCTCGCCGGGCAGATTTCGCTCGGTCACATCGGTTTCATGGCGATCGGCGCCTACACCACCGTACTCCTGATGGAAAAGGCCGGCTGGCCTTATCTCGCAGCCACGGCCGCAGGCATCGTGCTCGTCAGTATCATCGGCGCCATGCTGGCGATGCCGGCGCTGCGCGTGCGCGGTCCGTATCTGGCGATGGTCACCATTGCGTTCGGCTTCATCGTCGAGCACGGCACCGTCGAGTGGAAGGATCTGACGGGCGGCGGCAACGGCCTGATCATCACCAATCCACCTTCGATCGCCGGCATTGTTCTTTCCGAGCGCAACCTCGCGATGATCGGCGTCGTACTGGTGGCCGTCGCCACCTGGTTGTTCGTTCGTCTCAAGAATAGCGGCTGGGGATACGCCATGCGGGCGGCCCGCGACTCCGAAGTCGCGACGCGCTCGGTCGGCATTGATCTCGTCATCGTGCGCACCATGGCGTTTGTGATCTCGGCGGCGATGATGGCAGTGGCCGGATCGCTGTTCGCGCCGCTTCAGGGCTACATCAGCCCGAGCTCGTTTCCGTTCCTGCAGTCGATCCTGCTGCTGTTCGCGGTGATGATCGGCGGCGCCGGCTCGGCAATCGGCCCGATCATCGGCGCGCTGCTGGTGGTGCTGTTGCCGGAGCTGCTGGCGGGCCTCGCCGAGTATCGCCTGCTCGCCTTCGGCCTGCTGCTGTTCGCCGTGTTGCGGCTTGCGCCGAACGGCGTCGCCGGCTTGCTCGAACAGATCATCGGCCTCGTGATGCCCCGCGCTCGCGCGACGAGCAGCGCAGCTGCATCCGATCCGGAAGCGAAGCTGCGTGTCACAGCCAGCAACCCGCTCGACGTCAGCGATCTCTCGATCGCGTTCGGCGGCGTCAAGGCGGTGCAGAACGTCACCTTCGCCGCCGAACCCGGCCGCGTCACCAGCGTGATCGGCCCGAACGGCGCAGGCAAGACCAGCGCGCTGAACCTGCTCTGCGGCTTCTACAAGCCAAACTCGGGCATGGTGAAGCTCGGTGCGCGCGATCTCACCGGCATGCCGTCACACACGCTGGCGCGGGCGGGCGTCGCCCGCACCTTCCAGACGACGCAGCTGTTCGGCACGCTGACCATCATCGAGAACACGCTGATCGCGGAGACGGCGGGCAAGCTCGGCGGCCTCGTTTCGCCGCTGCGCAACGCCGAGAGCGAACAGTTCGCGCGCGGCCTGTTGCGGTTTGTCGGCGTCGACGGCGATCTCGATCGCTCGGCCGACTCGCTGCCGCACGGCGAGAAGCGGCTTGTGGAAATCGCGCGCTCGCTGGCGCTGCGACCGAAGGTGCTGCTGCTCGACGAACCGGCCGCCGGCCTGTCGAAGGGCGACAAGCAGCGCCTGACGCAACTGTTGCGCAAGATCGCCGACCTCGGCATCGCCGTGATCATCGTCGAGCACGACATGTCGATCATCATGGCGCTGAGCGATCACATCGTGGTGCTAGATGGTGGCAAGCGGATTGCCATCGGCGATCCCGCCTCCGTGCGCAACGATCCGCTGGTGCGCAAGGCTTACCTTGGCGACGCGCCAGCCGGCGAAAAGACCCGCGCCACACGTCCGGAGAAGCAGGACAAGATGCTCGAGATCAAGAGCCTCGACGCCTTCTACGGCCAGTCGCAGGCGCTTGCGAAGATCGACGTGGTTGTTGCCAACGGCGAGGCGCTGGCCGTGCTCGGCTCGAACGGCGCCGGCAAGACCACGCTGATGCGTGCGATCGCCGGTCTTGCGCCACCGCGCGCGCAGGGCGAGATCACGCTCGCAGGCCAGCGGATCGACACGATGCAGGCGCATCAGCGCGCCCGTATCGGCGTCGTGCTCGTGCCTGAGGGCCGTCAGGTGTTTCCTGAGCTCACCGTGCGGCAGAATCTCGAGATCGGCGCCTATGCCCGTCCGGGCATCGCGCTTGATGCCGAGATCGAGACCATGCTGACGCGGTTTCCGCGGCTGCGCGAGCGCATTGGTCAGCGCGCCGGTCTTCTCTCCGGCGGCGAACAGCAGATGCTCGCGGTTGCCCGCGGTCTTCTTACCGGACCACGCGTGCTGATGCTGGACGAGCCGTCGCTCGGCCTCGCGCCACTGGTGGTCGACGAACTCTTCTCGTCATTCGAAAAGCTGCGGCTTGAAGGCATGACGCTGATGGTCGTCGACCAGATGGCCGGACAGGCGCTTGCGCTGGCCGATCGCGCCTACCTGCTCGAAACCGGCGCGATCGTGAAGAGCGGCGCAGCCTCCGTCATCGCGGCCGACCCCTCGCTCGAAGCGGCCTATCTCGGCGGCGAGGCCGAAAAGCGGAAGGCCTCATAGACGCGCACGCGCTACAAACAAAAGCCGCCCCCCGGGCGGCTTTTTCATGCGCATGCCATCACGCGAGTCCACGCACGCGACGGACGGCTCACTCGCGCCGCCGCAGCTTGAAGGCGGATTGCGAGAGACGGCACTCCGCCGTGACGACGCATTGCTGCAGCGGCAGAGTCTTGGCCTTGAGCAGGCCGCGCTCCGCCGCGCCTTCCGACAACGCCGGGGTGAGCGCCGCGAGTGCGGTCCGCAGCGCCCGCTCGATGGCCGCTTCGCCCGCAGTCGTCGCATTGCCGGTCATGATCGCGATGTCGATCAGGTCATGACGCCGCGCATCGATATCGATGAACAGCAGTCCGAACGG
>JBEIPX010000445.1:0-2956 GCA_040376815.1 Bradyrhizobiaceae bacterium | reverse complement strand
TCCGCTTTTCGTTTTCATGGGCGTGATGCTGGAGAAATCCCGCATCGCCGACGAACTGATGGATGTCATCGGCCATCTCGCCGGCAGTCTGCGCGGAGGCATGGGCATCGGCATCGTTCTCGTCGGCGTGCTGATGGGCGCAACCACGGGCATCGTCGGCGCGACCATCGTGACGCTCGGCCTGTTGACGCTGCCCGCGCTGATGCGCCGCAACTACCATCTGCCGACCGCGGCCGGCACCATCTGCGCATCCGGCACGCTCGGTCAGATCATCCCGCCCAGTACTATTCTCATCCTGCTGGCCGACATTCTCGGCCAGTCGGTCGGCACGCTGTTCGCGGCAGCGCTGATTCCGGGCCTCGTGCTGTCGGCTATCTTCTGCATCTATCTGCTGATGCTCGGCGTCGTGAAGCCCGACTGGGTGCCCCCCGTTGCGCTCGACGAACGTCAGGCCATGAGCCGCCGCGACCTCTGGCTCGGCGCGCTACGCATCGGCCTGCCGCCGATCTCGCTCGTGCTGGCCGTGCTCGGTTCAATCATCGGCGGCATTGCGGCGCCGACCGAGGCGGCCTCGATGGGTGCGCTCGGATCGATCCTCGTGGTGGCGGTTGCAGGCCGCTTCAGCTTTTCGGTGCTGCGGGACGCGGCGCTGGCGACGACCAGGATCACCGCCGGCATGATGTTCATCCTGATCTGCGCCCAGGTGTTCGCGCTCGCCTTCCGGGGCCTGCACGGCGAACAGCTGGTCGCCGACCTGTTCAACGTGGTGCCCGGCGGCGCTCACGGCGTGCTGATCTTCATGCTGGTGCTGATCTTCGTGCTTGGATTCTTCATCGAGTGGATCGAGATCAGCTACATCGTGGTGCCGCTGTTCCTGCCGCTGCTGCTCAACATGAACGTCGATCTGGTCTGGGTGGCAACACTGATCGCGCTCAATCTCCAGACGTCGTTCCTGACGCCGCCGTTCGGCTGGGCGCTGTTCTATCTGCGCAGCGTCGCACCGGCCGAAGTTCCGACGATTGCGATCTACAAGGGTGTGGTACCGTTCATCGCGCTGCAACTGATCGCGCTGACAATCGTTTATCTCAATCCCGGGATCGCGACCTGGCTGCCGCGCGCGATCGGCTGGTAGCTGCAAAACCGGATACATTGTCCCGGCCGGCCGATTTATCGATCGCCGATCTCCATGCTATGGCAGGCGCATGAGTCGATCATCGTGCCAGCCCGGCCGCCGAAAATGATGCAATCCGGACACCGCTTGCTCGTCTGGTTCATCGTCAGTCTCGCGTCCGGACCGGCACTGGCCGACACTGCTCCGTACAGCTGCCAACTGTCCATGGATGGATCGAGCGCCAGCATCTACGTCACCAACACGCTCGACCGCGAAGCCTCTTGCCTCGTGAACTGCAAGTTTTCGACGGCGAAGTATGACGACAATCCGGAGATCACCTGCGTCAAGCCGGTGCCGGCCGGCAAAGAGGTCGAAATGTGCATCCTGCGTTCGAGCAGCGGCGAGAAGATGCTGAAGCTGACGGCGAGCCGCGCCGACTGCACGCGGTAGCCTTTCCCCGATCACGCGAAGCGAACATGCCGGCAACCCGCATCATTGTTGACCTGACCACCGCGTTCGAGGAACGCAGCGCCATTCCGCATGGCACGACGCGCGTCGAGCGCAAGCTGATCGAAGCGCTCGCCAAGCTTGATCGCAGCGATATCTCGTTCTGCCGTTTCGACAAGCGCAGCCGTCAATTCATTCCGCTGTCAGCCGCGGACGCGCTCGCGGCCGTCACCACCGTCGCGGTTGCCGATGCACGGCGCGCCGCGCGGATTTCGACGCGCCGCCTGCCGCTGGTCGCACAGCTTCATGCGCTTGAGGTCTGGTTTCGCAGAAGCGTCCGCGATCCGATCCGCCGGGCACGCAGCAAGGCGCTGATCGACAAGCCCGCTGCCACGCCAGGCATGTTCGACGAGGGCGCGATCCTGTTGCTGCCGGGCGAATTGCAGCGGCAGGACTTCGGATTCCTGATGTCGCTTCGGCGAAATCTGAAAATCAAACTGACCTTCCTGTTCTACGATCTGCTCGACACGCTCCCAGCCGGCGATCCGCGCGCGGACGATCCCGACGCGATCGACATTCCGGGCAGCAACTTCGTTATGCGCGAAGCGTCGCTGATCCTGCCGATATCGCATTACAGCGAAGGCGAATTGCGCAGGCATGCGGCAACGCGCGGTCTCACGCTGCCGCCGATGCGAACGATCCGGCTCGGCCATCAGATCGCCGATCTGCCGGCGACCGATGGCGTAGCCGGTCTGGCGCCGGGGCAGTTCGCGCTGACCGTCGGCGACGTCACAGGCCGCAAGAACCACAAGCTGCTCACTGGTATCTGGTCGGCGCTGGCGCGCGACCGCCGCGCGCCGCCGATCCCGCTCGTCATTGCGGGCCGCATTGGCGGCGACGGCCAGCCATTGGTCGCCGCCGTGAAAGCCGACGCGGCCGCAGCCGGCGTGATCCAGTTTCTCAGCGATGTCGACGATGCCAAGTTGCAATGGCTCTATCGCAACTGCCGCTTCACGCTGTTTCCCTCGCTCAGCGAAGGGTTCGGTTTGCCGGTGGTCGAGAGCTTCGTCTTCGGCAAGCCGTGCATCGCCTCGAACACGACATCGATTCCGGAGGCGAGCCAGGGCATCGCCACTCACATCGACCCGCATGACGCGACCGCCTGGCGGCGCGCGATTGAGCATTTGCTTGACGACGACGAAGCCCTTGCGCGCGCAAAGACGGATATCGCCGGCCGCTTTCGTCTGACCTCGTGGATCGACACGGCGAACGACGTACTCGGCGCGATCGCGGACGAGTTGCAGCGGAAGCCTTAGCCGCGGATCTGCGCGGGCGTCAGGCCGGGCGGACCTTTACCGGCCGCTTCCGCCTCCTTGATCAGCGTCACGATACGGCCGG
>JBEIPX010000227.1:0-5552 GCA_040376815.1 Bradyrhizobiaceae bacterium | reverse complement strand
GGCATCAGGTTCGAGAACAATCCGCCGCGCGAGGTCTGCAGCGCCGCCACCGGCACGCCCTGATGCGCCGTGCGCATGAAGCGGGTCCACACGTCCACCGGCAATCCGCCGCCGGTCGCTTTCTTGGTCGGCGAGTTGTCGTCGTTGCCGAGCCCCCCGCCAGTGACGAGGGTCGCGGTGTAACCGATGAACCAGGCGTCGCGGAAATCCTGGCTGGTGCCGGTCTTGCCCGCAGCCATCCAGCCGGGAATCTCCGCCTTGCGCGCGGTCCCGGTGAGCAGCGTCTCCTGCATCATCGCGGTCATCATGCTGGCGGCGCGCGGATCGATCACCTGCGACGGGGTTTCGGCATTGCGCTTGTAGAGCGTCTTGCCGGCCGGCGTGCGAATCTTCTCCACCACATGCGGAGCGACGCTGCGGCCGCCGTTGGCGAACGGCGCGTAGGCGCCGACCAGTTCGGTCAGCGAGACTTCCGAGGTGCCGAGCGCGATCGAGGCATTAGGCTCGAGCTTCGAGGCGATGCCGAGCCGATGCGCGGTGCGCACCACGTTCGCCGGGCCGACCTCGACGCCGAGCCGCACCGCGACCGTGTTCAGCGACATCGCCAAGGCCTGCGTCAGCGAGACGTTGCCGAAATACTCGTGGGTGTAGTTCTCCGGCCGCCAGCCCTTGATGTTGATCGGCGCGTCCTGGCGGACGGTGTCTGGTGTGAGGCCCGCCTCGATGGCGGTGAGATAGACGAACGGCTTGAACGCCGAGCCCGGCTGGCGCTTCGCGGTCACCGCGCGGTTGAACTGGCTCTCTGCGTAGTTGCGGCCGCCGACCATGGCGCGGACGCTGCCGTCCGGCGTCATCGCCACCAGCGCGCCTTGCGTGACGTTGAACTTCACGCTCTTCGCAGCAAGCTCATCGATGATCGCGGCTTCCGCCACGCTCTGAAGCTTCGGATCGATGGTGGTTTCCACGACGATGTTCTGGTCGATCTGGCCGACGAGATCGTCGAGCACTTCGGCGATCCAGTCCGCAACGTAGTTGATCGTGCCGGCACCGACCGGCTTTACCGCGTAGGACGGCGCGCCAATGGCGGCCTGCGCCTGCTGATCGGTGATCAGCTTGGCATCCGCCATCGCTGATAGCACGACCTGCGCACGCGCTTCCGCGCCTTCCGGATTCCGGTTCGGCGCGAGCCGCGACGGCGATTTGACGAGCCCGGCGAGCATCGCCGCTTCCGCCAGTGTCACCTTGCGCGCGGACTTGCCGAAATATCTCTGCGCGGCGGCTTCGACGCCGTACGCGCCGGAGCCGAAATAGACGCGATTGAGATAGAGCTCGAGAATCTCGTCCTTTGAATACTTGCGCTCCAGCCAGATCGCGAGTTCGACCTCGGCGAGCTTGCGCGCCATGGTGCGCTCTTGCGTCAGGAACAGGTTCTTGGCGAGCTGTTGCGTCAGCGTCGAGCCGCCCTGCGACACCCCGCGATGCATGACGTTAGTGACGATGGCGCGGCCGATGCCGATCGGGTCGACGCCGTAGTGCGAATAGAAGCGGCGATCCTCGATGGCGATGAACGCCTTCGGCAGATGCGGTGGCAGTTCCTTCAGCGGCACGTTGGTGCCGGGCTGTTCGCCGCGGGTTGCCAGCACGGAGCCGTCGATGCCGACGATCTGGATGGTCGGCGGGCGCTTCGGAACTTCCAGCGACTGAATCGGCGGCAGGTGCGCGCCGACCCAGATGGCGACGCCGGCGACGGCGATCATCGCCCAGAGGCCGAGCACCGCGCCCCAATAGAACATTCGGCCAATGCCGAAGCGCGACCGTCCCTTGCCCTTTTTCTTGGGCCGCTTGCGCTCGGGTTGCGGCGCGTCGTCGTCCCCGGTGGATTTGCGCTTGGCCATGGGCGGTTTCGGCTTCTCGTCCTCAGCGACGGCCACGCGATCGCGCGGCGACAGCCGCAGATTCGCCAGTGACCACGACGGCTCGAAGCCCGGTTCCTTGCGCGGTGTTGTCTTTCGCCAGAACGCCATGCACGCCCACGCCACTCCCGTCAGCCCGGACCTTAAGCGGCGCGGTTTAAAGGGGGGTTACGCAAAGGTTAACGAGGGATTAGAGCGGGACCATGATGACCCGTCATTGCGAGCGAAGCGAAGCAATCCAGAACCGCAACCGGTGGCGCTGGATTGCTTCGTCGCTTACGCTCCTCGCAATGACAAAGGAGACAGCATGGCCGGCCACATCGATCCGACGAAAGAAATCTTCGCGAAGTTTCGCGAGAGCGACCGGCCGGGGCCAATCCAGATGCTCAATCTGGTCCGCTTGCGGGAACAGGCCGCCTATCCGGACGGCCGCAAGGCGACCGGCTTCGAAGCCTATGCCGCCTATGGCCGCGACAGCGGACCGGTGTTCACGCGCCTCGGCGGCAAGATCATCTGGCAGGGCCGGTTCGAGCTGATGCTGATCGGCCCGCAAAGCGAACGCTGGGATCATTGCTTCATCGCCGAATATCCGAGCGTCGGCGCATTCGTCGAGATGATCCGCGATCCAATCTACCGCGAGGCGGTGAAGCACCGGCAGGCGGCGGTGGAGGACTCACGGCTGATCCGCCACGCGGCGCTGCCGATCGGCAAGAATTTCGGCGAAGTGCCGGAGTAAGCCAGCGCAAAGAAAAACCGGCGGCGCTTTCGCGCCGCCGGTTTCGTGGTCGTTTCGGTTAAGCGCAATCAGCTCGCCGAGTCATCCGAGATGATCGGACCGAACAGCTCCCAGCGCTCGCCATTGAACTTCATCATCTGAAGCTGCTTGTTGACGCGGTAGTCGGTCGGCGTGGTGGTGCTGGAGATGCCGGGCAGCGAGAGGTCGCCGACCTGGTTCTTCAGGCTGGTGGCCACCTTCATCACGTTGTCGCGGGTCAGGTTGTCGCCGCACTGCTTGAGGACATGGACCATCAGCTCCGCGGTCGAATAGCCGTAGCTGTTGAAGCTCGAATCCTTGTCGCCTTCCGGATAGTATTTTTCCATGAACGCGAAGTACTTCTTCATGCCCGGATCGTTCTTCCACTGCGGGTCGAGCGGATCCTTGCCGTAGTTGACGCTGATGATGTTCTTGGAAGCCTCAAGTCCCGCCGGCTTCAGAACGGCGCCGACCGAGGTCGAGTTGATGTTCAGGATGTGCACCGGATTCCAGCCGAGTTCGGCGTTCTTCTTGATCGCCTGCGCGGCGAACTTCGGTGTCGTCCCGCTAAAGAACACGTCGACACCGGCCGCCTTCATCCTCACGATCTGAGAGTCGATCGTCGGATCGCTGGTCTCGTAGGAGGCCTCGGCGACGACCATGGTTTTGGCCTTGTCGCCGAGCGCATCCTTGATGCCGGTCAGATAGTCGCGGCCGAGATCGTCGTTCTGGTAGAGAATGCCGATCTTGGCGTTCGGATAGTTGGCGAGGATGTACTTGCCGTAGATGCGGCCCTCGACCTGATAGTTCGGATTGAAGCCCATCGTCCACGGGAAGTTCTTCGGATCGGTGAACTTCGAGGCGCCGGTCGCGGCGAACAGCTGCGGCACCTTCTTCTGATTGAGATACTTCTGTACGGCGGCGTTCGACGGCGTGCCGAGCAGCTGGAACGTCAGCAGCACTTCGTCGCTCTCGACGAGCTTGCGGGTCTGCTCGACGGCTTTCGGCGGCGAGTAACCATCGTCGTACTGAATGAAGTTGATCTTGCGGCCGTTCACGCCGCCCTGTTCGTTGATCATCTTGAAGTAGGCGGCTTGCGCCTTGCCGATGGTGGCATAGGCGGACGCCGGACCGGAGAGCGGCGTCGTCTGGCCGATCTTGATTTCGGTATCGGTCGCGCCGGGATCGTATTTCTTCTGCGCCAGTGCCGAGGTCGCCGAAACGGCGACCGCGAACGCGGCGGCGGTCACCATGACCGGCAAGCGATAGTTATTTGTCATTGATGGTCTCTCCCTAAGCGTCGCGTTTTGCGATCGTGCTTGTTGTCGGCGTTCCCGCCGCTGGGCTGATCTTGGATCAGCCCGCGGGGTCCTGCAAGGCATTGATTGTGATGAAAATATTATCGTGCAAGCAGCAGCAGGCCGAGCGCGATGGCAGCCGGAAGGGCCTGCACAAAAATGATGCGCCGGCTTGCGGAATAGCCGCCGTAGAGGCCGGCGACGATCACGCACAGCAGGAAGAAGATGGCGATCTGCTTGCCGACCGCATCGACCGGGTGCAGCAGGCTCCAGATCAGCCCGGCGGCGAGGAAGCCGTTATAGAGCCCCTGATTGGCAGCAAGCACGGCTGTGTCGTCGGCCTTCTGCTGCGTGTTACCGAAGGTCTTGAGCCCGGTCGGTTTGGTCCAGAGAAACATCTCCAGCACCAGGAAATAAACGTGAAGCGCGGCGACGATGGCGATCAGGATTCCGGCAGCGACGATCATGGATGGCCCCCAACAGCTAGTGAAACGGGAACAGGCTAGCACCCTTTTGTCATTCCGGGGCGCGAGACCCGATGGAAGCATCCCGGAATGACGCTCTGCGTCACGCCGCGGCGGCTGCGCCGTTCGCCAGGAGGTGCACCAGCGCGCGCTTGATCGCCGCCTGCCGCGTAGGTGCGGTGATCTGCGCGCCGAGCAAGTCGGTGACGTAGAACACGTCGCGCGCCCGCTCGCCGAAGGTCGCGACATGCGCGGAGGCGATGTTGAGGTTGAGCTTCGAGATCGACGTGGTGAGCTCGTAGAGCAGGCCGGGCCGGTCGAGGCCGGATACCTCGATCACCGTGTAGCGATCCGACCACTGGTTGTTGATGGTGACGTCGGGCTCGACCGTGAAGGGGCGCACCTTGCCGCGCGTCGCGCGCTTGGCAACGACGTCGGGCAGCCGCAGCTTGCCTTCGAGCGCCTGCTCGATGGTCTCGCCGATGCGGGTGGCGCGGCGGCCTTCGTCCTCGTCGCGATCGTACTCGCGCGAGATTGCGATGGTGTCGAGCGCGAGGCCGTCGGTCGTGGTGTAGATCTGCGCGTCGACGATGTTCGCGCCCGCCGAGGCGCAGGCGCCGGCGATGATCGACAGCAGCCACGGATGGTCGGCGGCGAGGATCGTCAGTTCGGTGACGCTGCGCGCCTCGTCGAAGCCGACATTGACTGCGAGCTTGTGGCCCGCTTGTTCGCTGGCGCGCACGAAACGCGCGTGGCGAATCTTGCGCTGAAGGTCGACCTTGAGCCAGTACGCCGGATAGTGGCGGGCGATATAGGCGTTGAGTTCCTTCTCCGGCCACTCGGTGAAGTTCTGGCGGAACTCGGCTTGGGCTGCGGCGATGCGCTGCGCGCGGTTCACTTCCGAGAAGCCGCCGGTGAGCACCGGCTCGGTCTCGTAGTACAGCGTGCGCAGGAGCTGCGCCTTCCAGCCGTTCCAAACGCCGGGACCGACGCCGCGAATGTCTGCGGTGGTGAGAATGGTGAGCAGCTTCATCTGCTCGAGCGTCTGCACCACGGCGGCAAAGTTCTCGATGGTCTTGCGGTCGGAGAGATCGCGCGACTGCGCGACCGTCGACATGGTGAG
>JBEIPX010000022.1:0-15290 GCA_040376815.1 Bradyrhizobiaceae bacterium | reverse complement strand
GATGTGGCTGTTGCCGCTCGGCATGCTGATCGCCGCCGGAATCGTCGCCGCCGTGATCTGGTTCTCGCGCCGGCGACTGTCGCCGCTCGGCGAACTGGCGATCGCCGTCCAGAACCGCGAGTTCGTCGTCCATTACCAGCCGATCATCGAATTGAAGAGCGGCCGCTGCATCGGCGCGGAAGCGCTGGTGCGATGGCGACGCCCTGATGGCTCGCTGGTGCGGCCGGACCTCTTCATTCCGCTCGCGGAAGAGAGCGGGCTGATCCTACCGATCACCGATCAGGTGGTGGAGGCGGTGGTCCGCGATCTCAACGCCCTGCTGGTCTCCGACCGCTCGCTGCACATCGCCATTAATCTCAGCGCGCTGGACATCAAGACCGCGCGCATCCTGCCGGTCATCGGCAAGCTGCTCGAACATACCGGGATCGAGCCGCAGCAGATTTCGCTCGAAACCACCGAGCGCGGCTTCATGGATGTCGAGTCCGCGCGAACCACCCTCGCCAAGGCGCGCGAACTCGGCCACACCGTCGCCATCGACGATTTCGGCACCGGCTATTCCAGCCTGTCCAACCTGCAAAGCCTGCCGCTCGATACCCTGAAGATCGACAAGGCATTCATTGACACCATCGGCATGGATTCGGCGACGAGCTCGGTCACGCCGCATATCATTGGCATGGCCAAGGCGCTCAATCTCAAGATTGTCGCCGAGGGCGTCGAGACGCAGATTCAGGCCGACTACCTGACCGGCCGCGATGTGGATTACGCGCAAGGCTGGCTGTTCTCGAAACCCCTGCCCGCGTTCGACTTCATCGCCTACTACCGGCGCAGCCGGAACCAGCAGGACTGGCTCAAGGCCAGCAACATCCAGCGCGTCGCGTAACTGCCGTCTAAGGCAGCGCCTTCATCAAGCACGCGGATGCGATCAACGCCGCGCCGGTGCGCACGTGATTCCACATCGTCCAGTCGGCGAGGTAGCGCGCCCAGACGCCGGCAGCGTTACCGTTCTGCGGATTGACCGCGGCAAGCTCGTCGTTGAGCGGCACATTCAGGGCAATCGTGACGACGAACGTTCCGATCACGTAGAGCGCGCTGCCTGCGAGCAGGTACGCCGCGCCAGGTTCCGACCAGCGCATGATCGCCGAGAGCGCCAGCGCGAGGCACAGCACTGCCGTTCCCATGAACACGCCGAGGAACAGCGGATTGAGCACGGTCACGTTGATCGACTGCATCGCCGAGATGCCGTTCGCCGGCGGAAGGCGTCCCAGCGCCCCCATCACGAAGGACGAGAACGCAAAGAAGATGCCGGCGATCAGTCCGGTGCCGAGCACCGAGATGAACGTCACGGTTTGCAGCAGGCGCTCCATATCGACCCCCTCACCCCTTCACGGCCTCACCGAGGCGGTCGAGGCTTTGCGCCCAGCCCGTCTCCATGCCGCTCAGCATCGACGGCGCAATCGGCGCGACGCCGATCGCGTCGGCAAACACGGTGAGCCGCGTCTTGGTGCCGATCGCTTCGAACGAAATCACGGCCAGTTCCTCGATCTGGA
This sequence comes from Bradyrhizobiaceae bacterium, assembly GCA_040376815.1. Lineage (GTDB taxonomy): Bacteria > Pseudomonadota > Alphaproteobacteria > Rhizobiales > Xanthobacteraceae > SG-bin9. Next base: position 13,743 of record JBEIPX010000022.1, on the reverse strand, counting down.
TGTTGCCTTCGAGATCGACCGCCTCGCAGTTGAACACGAGACGGATGGCTGCGACGACCTCCAGGTATCGGCCGGTCATGGGATAGACCGTGCCGTCCGGCCCCTGCATGTGGATCAGCATCTTGCCGCCCGGCCGCACGTCGATCTCGCATACCGGATTGGCGAAGCCCTTCGGTCCCCACCACTGCGCCAGTTGCTTCGGGTCGACCCATGCCTTGAACACGGCCTCGCGCGGCGCATCGATGATGCGGGTCAGCGTCATCACGACCCGGCTGGGCATTCCGGCTTGAACGTTCATGTCATCGTCTCTTCTGTCGTGTGGACTTGTGTGACGCGGTCGCGCACGCGCGATCGTACGAAATTGCCGGGCTGTCGTGCTGACCGATCGTCTACCGTTCGGTGATCCGTTTCAGGTTTGCGAACCCCTTCTCGAAATCGCCGCCGACCATCTTGTCCATGTTGCAGAAGATGCCCATCACCCGGAACATGAAGGGAGAAGAACCCTGCATCGCCCAGGTCATTTCAGTAGCGCCGCCGCGCGGGACCAGAGTGAACTCCACCTTGTTGCTCGCCGCAAACGGCTTGAGCATTTCGAGATCGATCTTCACCAGCGATGGCGCATTGGACTCGGTGATCGTCATGTGCCCCGAGCCGACGTTCTTGTCGCCGTTCCAGGCGTAGGTCGCGCCCTTGCCGCTCGACGGGGTCGAGATGTCGCGCCGTATCGCCGGGTCCTTTTCGAACGGCGACCAGAGCTTGAAGCTTTGCAGATCGTTGATCAGCGGGAAGATCTTCTCCGCCGGCGCATTGATGGTCGCGGCGCGCGCGATACGGAAATGATCCGGGCTGGTCACCGCACGGATCAGGATCGCTGCCACAGCAACAGCGACAACGATGGCAACAACGGTAACAATGGTGCTCAGCATAACGGGTCTCCGGACGAAGTCCTGCAGTTAGGGGAAACGGAATCGATCGATAGTCGATCTTTTAGAAATGCGACGCTCTGCCGGCTGGCAGAGCGCCACTGGCGGAGTGAATCGGACCGCTAGTCGCGGCGGAACGGAAATAGCGCGCGGACCTCGGCATCGCGCAGATAGAGCCCGCCCCAGATCAGGAGCCCGAGATAGACGCCGAAAAACAAATGGCTGAACAGCGGACTGCCGACGCGCAGATGCGTCGCGATCGCGCCGCCGAGATAACCGGTGAGCAGGACCGCGCCGAGCAGCGCCGTTCGCGGCCAGACGTAAAGCGCCGTGCAGATCAGCAGCAGGACGCCGAGCCCCCGCGCCATCTCAACCGTGCTGGGATAGCCGAGCTCGCGCATAGTCTCGGGAACGATCGGCAGCGGCACGAGCTTGATGACCGAATCGAAGATCAGAAACAAAACAACGAGAGCGCTGAAAATGCGGCCGGTCCAAAGCATGCCGCGCGAAGACGAGGGCGGCGCGTGAATAATGGTCGTCATCGAAGTAGCCTTTTATCATCATCGAGAGAAGGACGGGCGCTACCGAGGTAGCGCCCGTAAGTGTCAGAACGTGGCAACATAGGCTTCGAGTTGTTCAAACGTGCCGGTCCAGCCGGTCGTCATGCTGTCACGCATCTGGTCGAACGCGGTGTATTCATCCTCGTTCGTAGTGATCGGCAGCCATGTCACCGTGAGCCGGGTCTTGCCGCCGCCGATGTCGTCGAACGTAAACGTCGTCAGCATTTCCAGCGGCCACACCGGCGCCATCGGATGGCGGGTGAGGTTGCCGTCCTTGTCCGAGAAAGCGCTCACAAGCACGATGCGCGTGTGCGGCGTGACCTCGCGATAGACCTGCTTGCCCCACACCTCGCTGCCTTCGGACATGCGCAGGCAGTAGTGATGAACACCGCCGGCGCGGACGTCAGCCTTGATGTAGGTGATGACGGAGCCCTTCGGCCCCCACCAGTTTTTCAGATGCTCGGCATCGGTGAACGCCTTGAATACGAGCTCGCGGGGCGCTTGCAGGTCCCGTGAAATGACGAACGGTTTTTGTAAGGTTGCGGCAGTCATGATGTGACCCTTTGCTGTTTGGGTTCTGCTTGTTGTGACGATCAGCCCTTCGGCATGTTCATCGCTTCCGGCTTCTCGTGCGCGAAACTCCATTCGTGACCGAACGGATCGACCACCCGGCCGTAGCGGGCGCCCCAGAACGCGTCCCACGGCTGCTGCGTCACGGTCGCGCCGGCGTCGGCCATGCGCTTGACCGCGGCGTCGCAATCCGGGACCTCGATGTGAATCGTCACCGCCGTGCCCTTCAGCTCCTTCGGCGTGCGGTAGTTGTCGCCGCCATGGTCGGGACCGCGGAACTCGGGAAATGCGTCGACGACGAAAATGCGCGCACCAAGCACCTTGATTTCCGAATGCATCAGCCGCTTGCCGTCTTCGTACGGCAGACGGAAGGTTTCAGTCGCGCCGAGTCCCTTCTTGTAGAACTCGAGTGCGGCATTCGCGTCATCGACGACGAGGTGAGGCGTAACGACTTGAAGTTTCTCTGTCATGACGAACTCCTGAGACAGTCTTGCATGGTGGAACTGATGCAGCGAGCGGTGAGCGGCTCGCTCTTACTTCCCGCCTTTGCGCTTCTTCTTTGGCGGCTTTGGGTCTTTCGGCTTCTTCGGCGGCATGCCCTGCAATTCGCGCAGATAGTCCTCGAGGCGGTCGAGCCGCTGCTCCCAGAACTGGCGATACTGATCGAGCCAGTCGTCGAGGCTTTTCAAAGCCATCGGCTCGATCTTGCAGGGACGCCACTGCGCTTCGCGGCTGCGCGTGATCAGCCCGGCGCCCTCCAGCACCTTGAGGTGCTTCGAGATCGCGGGCCCCGAGATATCGAACGGTTTTGACAGTTCGTTGACCGTCGTTTCGCCGAGCGCGAGCCGCGCCAGAATGGCGCGCCGGGTCGGGTCGGCGAGGGCAGCGAAGGTCGCGCTCAAGGGGTCGGCCGGGGTCATGTATTTAACCGATCGGTTATTTAACCTACTGGTTCAATAATAGCCGCACGGCCGCCTGTCAAGAAATCTGTCCGAAAATTTTTGAGTCCGGCGTGCTGGATCGCGCGGCATCAGCCCGCGCATTGAGATGATTGGATTTAACGCTGCGGGCCGGCCACCAGATCGATCATGCTGCGCGCAATCCCTTCAAGTTCCGTGCGCGGGGCATGGGCGCGTGAGCGGATCGCGATCGACTGGATCGACGCGGAAACGAGTTTGGCGACCGCATCGGAGTCGGTACTCGCGGGCAGTTGTCCCTGCGTCACCGCTTGCTGGAACCGTTCGGCAAACGTGCGGTCGGCATTGCTGATCGCCTTCTGGACCACCGCGCGAATCTCCGGATCGGCCATCGCTTCGGATGCCGCCGTCATCACCGTGAAGCAGCCGCGCGGCCCCTTCTCGCCCGACAGATAGATTTTGATGGCGATGGCGAACACCATCTCCAGCATCTGCCGCACATTCAGCTTCGGATCGAACGCCGGTGCGAACAGCGCGTTCGTCTCCATGCGATAGCGCTGGTAGGCCTTCATGAACAGTTCGCGCTTGTCGCCGAATGTCCCATAAAGACTCGGACGGTTGATCCCCATCGCCGCGCTGAGATCGTCGAGCGAAGTAGCGCTGAAACCGGTTTGCCGGAACGTATCGAGCGCCTGCTTCAACGCGACATCCGGCTCGAACGCGCGCGGACGTCCGCGCTTGCGCGGCGGAGTCGCTGCCGGCGCGGACGAATTATCGCCACTCACCGGTTTGGAGGCTTTTCCGCCCGCCAATCCACGGGACGGATTGCTCCTCCCAGATTTTTGTACCATTTCGAAAGAAATTCCTTGACCGGATTTAATTTATACGGAACGGTATAAAAATCAACACGGCCCTCCCGCGTTGTTTCCAGTCCTTCCGGAGATTGCTCATGGACCTCTATTTCTCCCCGCTCGCCTGCTCGATGGCCACCCGCATTGCGCTCTACGAGATCGGCGCATCGGCAAACTTTCTCGAAGTCGATCCGAAGACCAAGCGCACGCTGACGGACGGCGGCGACTTCCGCGCCATCAATCCGCTCGGCCTCGTGCCGGTGGTCCGCACGGACGACGGCGCGATCCTGACCGAGAATGCGGCGATCCTCCAGCACGTCGCCGAGACATTCCCGGATTCGAATCTCGGCGCCAAGCCCGGTTTCGAGCGCAGCAAGCTACAGCAGTGGCTGTGCTACATCGGCACAGAACTGCACAAGAGCTTGTTTACACCGCTGCTCGATCGCAAAGCCTCGCCCGAGGTGAAAGCCTATACGCTCGAGAAGAACATCTCGCGCCTCGAGTATCTCGACAAGCACCTGACGGGCCGCGAATTCCTGCTCGACCACTTCAGCGTGGCGGACGCCTATCTCACCACCGTGTTGAACTGGAGCCAGGCGATCCCGATGATCGATATGAGCAAGTTTCCGGCCGTGAAGGATTATCTCGATCGCATGCGCAAGCGGCCGGCCGTCGCGAAAGCCTTGGGCGAGGAGTTCGCGCTATATCAGGCCGAAGTCGCGCGTCACAAGGCGGCGTAATTTTCGTCATTGCGAGGAGCATGGCGACGAAGCAATCCACTCTTCGTTTGTGGCTGGATTGCTTCGCTTCGCTCGCAATGACTACGCTAGTTAGCGGCGCTCCCTCGCGCCGCCGCGCTTCGTTTCAAGCAACCGTTCCTGCGAACGCTCGAGCGCGCGGGCGAACACCTTCGGATCGTTGACCGCGCGCGCCAGCACCAGCGCGCCCTGGATTTCGAGCACCGCCTGCTCCGCGAGATGCTGCGCTTCGCCTTGTGCGTGTCCAAGTTTGCGCAGCGCCGCCGCCAGCGCATCGACCCACGCAACGAAGTAGCCCTTCACCCGCTCGGCAAACAGATCGCGTGCGCCGCCAAGCGCCACGACGCCGATCAGGCAGACTCGCTTGCCTGAGCGGAAGTAGGTATCCACGCCGCGAAACATGCCGGCGATACCGTCACGCGGATCGGCGGCAGTGCGCAGCGGCTGGTAGATTTCGCGCACGAACCACGCATCGATCGAGGCCAGCACCTCCTCAGCCATCTGTTCCTTTCCGCCGGGAAAGGCATGATAGAGGCTGCCCTTGCCGAGGCCGGTGGCCTCGGAGATCAGCGCCAGCGATGCGCCCTCATAGCCATGCGCGCGAAACACCTCGCCGAGCGCTGAGAGCAACTCGTCCCGCGGTGAAGCATCTTTGGTGGTTGCGCGCACTGTCGTGGCCAATTGCTTTGCCAGTTACTTCGGGCTCTCGGTCAGTCCGGGGAAATCCGCGGGCCGCGATCCCGGCGCGGGCCAGGTGAACCGCCGCTCGCTCTCCTTGATAGTGATGTCATTGATGCTTGCCTCGCGGCGCTTCATCAACCCGGTCTCGGCAAATTCCCACTGCTCGTTGCCGTAGGAGCGATGCCACTGCCCGTCCGCATCGTGCCACTCGTACTGAAAGCGCACGGCGATGCGGTTGTCGTGAAACGCCCAGAGATCCTTGATCAGGCGGTAGTCGCGCTCCTTCTCCCACTTGCGCGCGAGGAATGCGACGATCGCGGGCCGCCCCTGAAAGAACTCGCCGCGATTGCGCCAGACGCTGTCCTCCGTATAGGCGAGCGAGACGCGCTCCGGATCGCGCGAATTCCAGGCGTCTTCCGCCATGCGCGCCTTCTGCGCGGCGGTCTCTTTCGTGAACGGCGGAAACGGCGGGCGTGACATGCAATGCGTCCTCAACTCGGATGGTCCGGCGAGGCACACATTGTACCGATCGGTACAACCAATCAAGGCCGATCTGCAAATCGGCCGATACGAAACGTCTATTGAGGCGAGGTGAAATCCTGATCGGCGCGCATCACGATGCGCAGCGCCTTCGGAATGGGCTTCGCCTTGCCGTCCGAAACGAAGGCCACCTTCACCCTGGCTTCGACCAGCGTGACGTCGCCGCGCGCCACCCTCTGGCCGAGCGTCATCGATGCGCCCTTGACCTCGAGCGGCCAGGTCGTGACTTCGAGCAGGTCGTCCATGCGGGCAGGTTTGAGAAATTCGATCTGCATCGAGCGCACGACGAAGGAGAAGCCCGGGGCTTCCGCCTCGGCCTCCGCGAACAGCGCGTGCTGGTCCGCGCCGAGCAGGCGCAGATAGTTGGTGCGCCCGCGCTCCATGAACTTCAGATAGTTGGCGTGATAGACGATGCCGGAAAAATCCGTGTCCTCGTAATAGACGCGGACCGGCATGTGATGGCGGCCGCCGCGCACCGCACCGTCGAGACTGATGTCCGTCACCTAGAACCTCGCACGAATTGTTTGGCTGTGTTTGCCGCGCGAAACGCGCAAGAGCAAGTCTTGATCCGGCAGATCAGACGGTCGCGCCGCCCAGCGTCACCAGCACGATTTCCGGCGGCATGCCGAGGCGGAAGGGCATGATGCTGCACCCGAGTCCGCCGGAGACGACCACGTCGCATTTCGTTCGCGCATGGCCATAGGCGAACTTGCTGCCGTAGCGCGAGGGTACCACCGGCGACCAGCCGAACAGCCGCACCTGCCCGCCATGGGTATGACCGGACAGTTGCAGCGCCACGCGCTCCGGCATGCGCACCGCGACATCGGGTTCGTGCGCGAGCATGATCAGCGGCGCATCGTCGGTGACTTTCGCCAGCGTTGCAGGCAGATCGTCCGTACCGATACGTTCCAGCTTGCGAAGGCGCATCGCCGGCAGATAGGCGAGCTGATCGCCGAGCCCGGCCAGCCAGAACGGCCGGCCGTCTTTCTGAAGCCGCACGGCGTCGTTCTCATAAACCGGAATGCCGGCCGCTTCGAGCGCGCGATGCGCAACCGTCTGCCCCCGCCCTTCGCGCTGGACGGTCTTGTCTTCCCACCAGTCGTGATTGCCAAGCACCGCATGCACGCCGAGCGGCGCTTTCAGCTTGCCGAGCACCGGTGCCCAATCGCTTGCCGGGATGTAGCCGGAAACATAACGCGTGCCCGCGACATAGTCGCCGAGCAGCACAACCATGTCCGCGCCAAGCGCGTTGGTTCGATCCACGATCTCCGCGATCCGCTCCAGCGACATCCAGGGGTCGCAGGCATGAAGATCGGCGATCGCGGCAATCTTGAGCGGGAAACCCTTCGGCCATTGCGGCGGCGACAGGTCGTAACTTGTCACACGCAGCCGATGCGTCGGCTCGATCCCGAAACCGTAAGCGACGGTGGACGCGCCGAAGGCGCTGACCCCGGCGGCAAGACGCAGAAAATGGCGGCGTGAAATCATTGATGCTTAATCGTGATGCCTGCTTTGACTAAGCTACGATTGAAGCAGAATTGGGGTGCAGGAATAATGAAGGCGATTAACGAAAGTCGGGACCTTCCCGGACTATTCGTCGCCGTCGCCGCCGCCAAAAAGCCCGAACTGTGAAGGATCGCGCGAGGGTTCGGCGAGGCCGAGGTGCCGGAAGGCATGGCTCGTGAGCAATCGCCCACGCGGCGTGCGTTGCAGGTAGCCGCACTGGATCAGAAACGGCTCGATGATGTCCTCGATGGCGTCGCGCGGCTCCGACAGCGCCGCCGCCATGGTCTCGACGCCGACCGGCCCGCCGCCGTAGTTCAGCGCGATCGTCGTCAGGTAACGGCGATCCATCGCGTCGAGCCCGGCCGCATCGACCTCGAGCGCGCTCAAGGCATGATCGGCGATCTTGCGGTCGATCGACTGGGCATCGGCTGCCGACGCGAAGTCACGCACGCGGCGCAGCAGACGTCCGGCGATGCGCGGCGTGCCGCGGGCACGGCGGGCAATTTCGTTGGCGCCATCCGGCGACATGCCGATTTCGAGCACGCGCGCGCCGCGGGTGACGATCTTCTCCAGCTCATCCTCGGTGTAAAAATTCAACCGAACCGGAATGCCGAAACGATCGCGCAGCGGATTGGTGAGAAGCCCCGCGCGCGTGGTCGCGCCGACGAGCGTGAACTTCGACAGGTCGATCTTGACCGAGCGCGCCGCCGGTCCCTCGCCAATGATGAGGTCGAGCTGGAAGTCCTCCATTGCTGGATAGAGCACTTCCTCGACCGCCGGATTGAGGCGATGGATTTCGTCGATGAACAGCACGTCGCGCTCTTCGAGATTAGTGAGCAGCGCCGCGAGATCGCCGGCCTTGGCGATCACCGGACCTGACGTCGCACGGAAGCCGACGCCGAGTTCGCGCGCGACGATCTGCGCCAGCGTGGTCTTGCCGAGGCCGGGCGGACCGACGAACAGCACGTGATCCAGCGCCTCGCCACGCTTGCGCGCCGCGTCGATGAACACCTGCAAATTCGCGCGCGCCTGCGCCTGGCCCACGAATTCCGACAGCACCTGCGGACGCAGGTTGGTGTCGCCGACATCGTCGGATCGGCGTTCGGGCGTGACGAGGCGGGGCGTGTTCATGCGATAGATTTCACACGATGCAGCGGGCGAGACAACAGCCAGGCGAGCGACGACGCCAGCGCGGCCGGGATAAACAGAAATGCGGCAAGGTAAAGAGCTTGCGAAAGACCCCTGACCGGGAAGAGCGTCAGCGGCGACTGTTCCGACGGCGCGACGACAGTGCCTGCCAGTGCGAAAGCCAGGACGACGACCAGCGCGGAAAGCCATGCCGCGGAGATCGCCACCCTGCCAAAACAGAATGCGGACACCGCGAACACGACGCCGGTGCAGAACGAGGGCACGGCGGAGGCCGTTGCTATGAAGAAAATCAGCAGCATGAACGAGATCGCCATCCAGTTGCGGCTGATCGTCAGACCGGTCAACGCGGTGAACAACTCCGCGAACGGAGCGCCCAGGGCGGCGACGGTCGCCGCGCTCGCGAGCGCGATCGCAAGGGGGCCCGTGATGGCGAAGACGGCAACCGTTCCGAGCGCGCGCATCATGTCTGCAAGGAGCGACGAGCCGATCACTTCGACAATTCCTTCAGCCCGAGCTTGATGAGTTGCGCCGTCTCGGCCTTATCGCCTGCGCTCCGTGATGCCGCCGCGACCGCCGCCGCCGCCTGCGGCTGGCCGTAGCCGAGATTGACCAGCGCCGAGATCGCATCCGTCACCGGCCGCGGCGCGCGGCTCTCGTCGATCGCGCCGGAGAGCTGCACCACCGCCGGATCGACGCTGGCGAAAGCAGGCACCTTGTCTTTCAGTTCGGTGACGATGCGCTCCGCCACCTTCGGTCCGACACCCGGCGTGCGCGCCACCGACGCCTTGTCGCGCAGCGCAATGGCATTGGCGAGATCGGACGGCGTCAGCGTGCTGAGCACCGCGAGCGCGACTTTCGCACCGACGCCCTGCACGGTTTGCAGCAAACGAAACCACTCGCGCTCCATATCGCTGCGGAAGCCGAACAGCTTGATCTGGTCTTCGCGCACATAGGTTTCGATGGAGAGCGCTACGCCCTCGCCCGGTGTCGGCAGCGCCTGCAACGTCCGCGCCGAACAATGCACCTGATAACCGACGCCTTGCACATCGAGGATCACGTAATCCTCGCCGTAGGAGTCGATGAGGCCCTTGAGTTTGCCGATCAAGACGCGCGCCTATCGCGTAGCGACGGCGGCGGCCGCGCTCGCCATCAGCGCGCCGCCGGTACGGTTGAGCAGCTTCAGCGCACGCGCGCTCCGAAACAGCGCGCGCGCCCGCGCCGCCGCCAGCGCGTAGCCGCCGAGCACGACCACCAGCGCAATGACGATGACACCGGCGAGTTCCGCATAGCTGACGAAGTCGATCCGGCGCACGTCGATCAGGGTCGGCGTCAGCGCCACATAGAAGGCAATGGTTTTCGGATTGCCGAGCGTCAGCAGCAAGCCGCCGAAGAACGAGCGCACCGATCGCGCTTCGCTGCGCACGGCGACCGACGAGACGTCGATTTCGTTCGCAGGCGCGGTCCACATCTTCCAAGCCAGGAACAGCAGATACACGGCGCCGAGGTACTTGATGACGGTGAAGACCAGTTCGAAGCTGTGCGCCACCAGCGACAAGCCGAGCACCGCAATCGCCAGCCATGTGAGATCGCCAAGGATGATGCCACCGATGAAAGCCGGCACGCCGGCCAGCCCGCGCCCGATCACGCGCGCAACCAGCGCCGCGATCGCGGGGCCGGGGGATGCGGCGGCGATGAAAACGGCGATACCGAAAACCAGAAGTCCGGTGAGGTCCATGGTGACGTGTCCTGTTACGGGCATTTTCGCACCAAACGCGCCGCTTCGCCATCCACTCGCGCTTGATTTTGCATCTTAACCTCTCCCCGCCAGCGGGGAGAGGGAGTGTATCGCTCTCACCAGCAATGCTGTCGATTGAAGGTTATCGTGCAATCGCCAGCTTCAGCATCGCGCTCTGGCGGTGATGCGCGTGGGTGATGGCGATCGCCAGCGCATCCGCCGCGTCCGCCGATTGCGGATCGGCCTTCGGCAGCAGAATGCCTAGCATCACCCTGATCTGATTCTTGTCAGCATGCCCGGCGCCGACCACCGTCTTCTTCACGAGGTTCGGCGCATATTCGGCGACCGGAATGCCGAGCGCCGCCGGCGCCAGCATCGCCACGCCCCGCGCCTGTCCGAGTTTCAGGGTCGATGCGCCATCCTTGTTGACGAAGGTCTGCTCGATCGCCGCTTCCGCCGGGCTGAAGTCGCCGAGCACCCGCGCGAGGCCCACATTGATGGCGAGCAGGCGCTCGGACAGCGGCAGGGTGTCCCGCGATTCCACCGATCCGCATCCGACATAGATCAGCCGGTTGCCATCCACATCGATCACGCCCCAGCCGGTGCGGCGGAGGCCGGGGTCGATGCCGATAATGCGAATCGGGGCGCGGTGCATGGGGCAGTGATAGCTGGACGGCGGACACAAGCCTAGCCGACCGCTTGTCCCGGACGCGATGCAGCGTGCAACGCTGCGTCGCAGAGCCGGGACCATCAAGCTCTGAACTTGGTACGGCCCCGGCTCAGCAGCGCGTCATTTCATGACGCGCCGCGTCCGGGGCAAATAACGCCTAAGCCCCCAGCTTCGCCATCAGGGCGTCGGAGACTTCGAAGTTGGCGTAGACGTTCTGCACGTCATCGTGGTCGTTGAGATTGTCGAGCAGCTTGAGCAGCTTCTCGCCGGTCTCGTCGTCGACGGCGATGGTGTTCTGCGGCCTCCAGGTCAGGGCGGACTTGCGCGGTTCGCCGAATTTGGCTTCCAGCGCCTTCGCGACCTCGGCGAACGAGTCGGGCGCGGCCGAAATCTCATGGCCATTCTCGCCCGACACCACGTCGTCGGCGCCTGCCTCGATGGCGGCTTCCAGCATGTCATCGGCGGAAGCGACTTTCGCCTCGTATTCGATCAGCCCGATCCGATCGAACATGAAGGCGACCGATCCGGTTTCGCCCAGGTTCCCGCCGGACTTGGTGAAGAAGGAGCGGATATCGGAGGCGGCACGGTTCCGGTTGTCGGTCAGCGCCTCGACGATCACCGCGATGCCACCGGGGCCATAACCTTCGTAGCGGATTTCGTCATAGCTCTCGGTATCGCCGCCGATCGCCTTCTTGATCGCCCGCTCGATGTTGTCACGCGGCATGTTTTCGGCGCGCGCCGCGATCACCGCTGCCCGCAGCCGGGGGTTCATCGCCGGGTCCGGGGTGCCTAACTTGGCCGCGACCGTGATTTCGCGCGCCAGCTTCCCGAACACCTTGGACTTCATGGCGTCCTGCCGCCCCTTGCGGTGCATGATGTTCTTGAATTGGGAATGACCGGCCATGGCAGCGCTCTTGGATTCGGTTGTTTGGGGACCCTGCGGCGCGGGGTTATAGGCCCCGACCCGTCCAAAATCAAAGGCTTGGTCGGATTCGACGAAGGTTTAGGCCGTTTGCGGACAGGGTTAACCGCCGGTTTACGCGGTAATGGGAAACTTCCTTCCTACGGAATTTCCACTCTCACCGCCCGGACCGCTCCCATGGCATTCGCCCTGTTCCGCCGCCCTGCGCCTGAGAAAGCATCCGCCGATCAGGCCTCCGCTGCCAATCCGGCAGCCGCCGCGCCGCCGCCAATCGCCCCGGCCGACGATTCGTCGAAAGCGATTCTCGACCTGCTCCAGCTCGAACTCGGCACGATGATCCGCCAGCTCGAGCGCGCGGCGGACTCGGTCGCCACCGGCGCGCAATCCGCCGCCGAAACGCTGGCGACCATCCGCTCCCGTACCGAAAATCTCGCCGGCCGTTCGAGCGAGGCACAGTCGACCGCCGCGACTTTCTCGCTGGCCGCGGACAAGTTCACCCAGTCCGCCGAAGGCATCGGCTCGCAGGTGCGCGATGCCAGCAAACTTGCCGACGATGCCAGCGCTGCTGCGCGCGAAGCCAGCGCCAACGTCGATCGCTTGCGCGACTCCTCCGCTGCGATCGGCAATGTGGTCGATCTGATCGCGATGATCGCCAAGCAGACGACCCTTCTTGCGCTGAACTCGACCATCGAGGCGGCGCGTGCGGGCGAGGCCGGCCGGGGCTTTGCCGTGGTCGCCTCCGAAGTGAAGGCGCTGGCGGTGCAGACGCAGAACGCCACCGAGGAAATCCGCAAGAAGATCGACGCGCTTCAGCAGGATGCCGCCAACTCCATCGACGCGGTGCATCGCATTTCGAAGGCGATCGACGCGATCCGTCCCGTGTTCGAAACCGTCAACGGCGCGGTCGCCGAGCAAGGCGCGACCACCGGCGAAATGGCCAGCAACGCCGCCGCCGCTTCCAGCTTCATCACCTCCGTCGGCGATGGCGCCAGCGAAATCGACAGCGCAACCCGCGAAGCCGAGGCGCACGGCGTCAGCGTCGCGGAAGCCGGTCACGCCGTCACCAGCTTCGCCGGCAAGCTGAAGGCGCGCTGCGCCGTGCTGCTGCGGCAGGACCCGAACGCGGCCGTCGCCCGCCTGCCCTGCAAGCTCGCGATCGAACTGAAACCGCCGCACAAGCCTGCGATCGCGGCCGACGTGTTCGAGATTTCGCCGCAGGGAATTCTGATCGTTGGCGCCGGCGTCAGCGCGCTCGCGCCGAAGCAGACGATCGACGCATCGCTGGCTGATGTCGGCAATTGCCGCATCACCATCGTCGCGCATAATGACGTCGGCACCGAAGCGGTGTTCGCGTCGCCAGACAAGGCGCTCGCGGGCCGCATCGACGACAAGGTGTGGGCGATCCAGGATTCCAACACCGAAGACGTGATGCGGGCGATGGAAGCCGGCGAAGCGCTCAACAAGATTTTCAACGACGCGGTCACCCGCGGCGAGATCGCGATCGACGATCTGTTCGATGAAAACTACACCGAGATCGAAGGCACCAATCCGGTGCAGTACCGCACAAAATTCCTCGACTGGACGGACCACGCTTTGCCGGCGCTCCAGGAATCGTTCGCGGCGAAGAACCCGCGCGTCGCCTTCGCGTCCTGTATTGATCGCAACGGCTACCTGCCGGTGCACAACAAGCTCTACTCGCATCCGCAACGCCCGGGCGACGTCGCCTGGAACACGGCCAACTCGCGCAACCGCCGCATCTTCAACGACGCGGCCGGGCTCGCGGCGGGCCGCAACACCCGCGCCGATCTCGTCCAGACCTACGCCCGCGACATGGGCAACGGGCAGAAGATCATGATGCGCGAGATCGACGTGCCGATCTCGGTCGGCGGCCGCCACTGGGGCGGCTTCAGAACGGCGTATAAGCTTTAATCTGATTTCTTTGTCCCGGACGCGATGCGGGG
>JBEIPX010000167.1:0-6673 GCA_040376815.1 Bradyrhizobiaceae bacterium | reverse complement strand
GCACCGGCGCTCCGCCGCAGCATCACCGGGCGTTGAAACAGGAAAGCCCGGCGCGTCGGCCTGACGTCGGCGCGGCCGCCCCAGGTGATTGCGCCTTCGCTCGGTTGCGTCAGCCCCATGCAGACGCGCAGCAGCGTGCTCTTGCCCGCGCCGTTCGGGCCGACCACCAGCGTCGGCGCGCCGGGCGATATCATGAGATTGACCTTGTCGAGGATCGGCACAGCACCGGCTTGCACCGATACCTTGTCGAGCATGACGGGAAGATCGCTCATCGGCGCACGCATCATGCACCCGCCTGCCGCTCGGACCAGAGTCGCACGCCCCAGGCGGCGGCATTGATCGCGAGCACGAGGCTGATCAGTACGAGTCCTAGCCCGAGCGCGAGCGGCAGGTTGCCCTTCGAGGTTTCCAGCGCGATCGCTGTCGTCATGGTGCGGGTGAAGCCGTCGATGTTGCCGCCGACGATCATCACCGCGCCGACTTCCGCGGCAGCGCGGCCGAAACCCGCGAGCAACGCCGTCAGCAAACTGAAGCGCGCATCCCACAGCAGCGTCGTCATCCGTCCCACCGGACCGACATCCATGGCGTTCAGTTCATCGCGATACTCGACCCAGAGATCCTCGATCGTCTGACGCGCCAGCGCGGCAATGATCGGCAGGATCAGCAGCGCCTGCGCGATGATCATCGCCCGCGGCGTGAACAGGATGCCGAGATCCCCAAGCGGGCCGGACCGCGACAGCAGAAGAAACACGGCAAGGCCGACCACGACCGGCGGCAGGCCCATGAAGGCGTTGAGAATGACGATCAACCCCGCGCGGCCGGGAAATCGGGTGAGGGCCAGGAACGCGCCGAGCGGCAAGCCGATCACGGCGGCGATCACCACTGCCGACAGGCTGACGATGATCGACAGCCGGACGATCGCGAACAGTGCCGCGTCGCCGCTCGCGATCAGCTGCCAGGCACTCAGGCCCTCGCCCATCAAAAATCCTCCACCTTTCAACCTCTTGCAAATTTTCCATCTTCATTCAATAATCAGAATTGCTGCATGAATTTGCGGTTATTTGCATATGTTCCTGACGACAGCAGAAGCGGCGGATTACCTCCGGCTGGGCGAGCGCAAGCTCTACGAACTGGTCGCCAACGGCGCGATCCCGTGCAGCAAGGTCACGGGGAAATGGCTGTTTCCGAAGGCTGAGCTCGATCGCTGGGTGCTTTCGGGCCTGCATCGCCTCGATGGCATGACCGCGATTGATCCGCCGCCGATCATCGGCGGCAGCCAGGACGTGTTGCTCGAATGGTGCCAGCGCGAATCCGGTTCCGGCCTCGCAACCCTGGCGGAAGGAACCGAGCGCGGCATCCAGCGCCTGCAGCAAGGCGAAGTGATCGCGGCGGCGATCCACGTCCATCGCGACGAAAATACCGGGCTGGCGCAAGGCGAGGCGAATGCCGGCACGGCGCGGCTGACGCCGGGGCTGCATGATGCGGTACTGGTCGGCTTCGCCAAACGCGAGCAGGGCTTGCTGGTGCCGCCGGGAAATCCGAAAGCGCTGACCAGTCTGCGCGACGTGCTGTCCGGCGGCGCCACCATGGCTGTTCGACAGCCCGGCGCCGGCGCGCAGATGCTCCTCGACGTCATGCTGAAACGCGAAGGCGCCGCGCCACAGGATCTGCGCCGGCGCAATCCGCCCTGCCTTACCGGCCCCGATCTCGCAGCCACCGTTCGTTCGGGCGGAGCCGATTGCGGCATCGCCACCCGCGCGGCCGCGAAGGCCGGCGGTCTCGATTTCGTTCCCCTGGTCTGGGAGCACTTCGATCTGCTGATGCGGCAGCGCTCGTTCTTTCAGCCGTCGATGCAGGCCCTGATCAAGCTTTTGACCAGCGCGCGAGCGCGCGAACAAGCCGCCACCCTCACCGGCTACGATCTGGCAACCGCCGGAACGATCCGCTTTGCCGCATAGAAGCTAGCGCGGACGCCGCGCCGCCGCCTGACGATCGGCGATGCCGCGCGAGATCAATCGCGCTTCCTGCAGGAGCGCCGACGAGAGCATGCTCTCGCGACTGACGATGCGATCGCTCGCCGCACCGATGCTGAGCGCGGCGACGACGTCGCCATTCTCGTCGCGCACCGGTACTCCGATACCACCCATGCCCCGGATGGCGGCGTCGATCAGCAAGGTATAGCCGCACTTACGGGCCACGCGGATGCGCTCCTTGAGATAGTTCCGTGTGATGCGCGACCCCGCCTGCTGCCGCGACACGACGATGTCGATGATCGTGTTCATCTCCGCGTCGGGCAACCAGCTGAGCAGCGCGAGACTCCCTGCCCCGACACCGAGCAATCGCCGGCTGCCGATGTTGATGTAGCTCGGCTGCAACGGATGCGTGCCGACCGCGCGCGCGATGTAGAGCGCTTCCATCTCGCGGCGGATCGACAGGAGCGCCGTGTCGGCGGATTTTTCGGCAAGCCGCAGCAGGCTCGGCTGCGCCAGTTCGACAATATCGACAGGACGCCGCGTTTGCACCGCCATCGCGCGAAGTTCGCCGCCAAGCTCATACGACTTCGAGTTCGCGGCGCGCTGCACGAAGCCCTCGGAGGTCAATTCGCCGAGAATCCGCAACGCCGTGGTCTTGTTCAACGACACACTGCGCGCGATCTCGGTCAGCCGCTGCGGCGAACGCTGCGACAGCGTGCGCAACACCGCGCAGACTTTTTGAATCGACGTAGAGGCCGATGCACGCGCCATCCGAACCATCTCCTCGATCACCCGCCCAATCGCGGCGCGCCTAAATTCCACTACAAGTAACCAGGTCTCGCAAGTGCTTTCATTATTGGAGATATTTCGTGTCGAGGAATGAGCTGATGACAATTTAGTTCCGCTTAGCGAAACGCTCGGTTTTATCGTTTTGCGCGCGCCGCAACGCGCCTCTAAAGAGATGCGCACGCAATGTGCGCAGTTTCGCATTCGGACATTCGAAAGATGAAAATTCTTGTCACCGGCGCGGGCGGATTCATCGGCACCGCACTCACCCGCGCACTGTTGAACGCTGGCACGCTGCGCGATCCGTCCGGCAATTCGCGCACGATCGAGCGCATGCTTGTCGCCGACCTGCATCTCCACGACATCGGCGACAGCCGCATGGTTCGTGCGCAGAAGGACATCACCGATGCTGCGCTTCAGCGGGACATCGCGGAGTGGAAGCCGGACGCGGTGTTTCATCTCGCTGCCGTTCTGACGAGCGCGGCCGAACGCGAACCGGCGCGCGCGCTGGCGGTCAACGTCTCGGCTCTCGCCGCGCTGGTTGAATCAGTTGCGCGGAAAGCAGAACCGCCGCGCCTGATCTTTCCGAGTTCGATCGCCGTGTTCGGCGGCAAGCTGCCGGACATCGTCGATGACGATCTCGCCCAGCATCCGCAGACATCCTACGGCACGCACAAATCCATCGCTGAGCTGATGCTTGCCGACGCAACTCGTCACGGTCTGATCGACGGACGTGCGTTGCGTCTGCCGATCGTGCTGGTGCATCCCGGCCCGCCGACGCAGGCCGTATCCGACCGGCTTGCCGCGATCGTTCGCGACGCGGTTGCAGGCAAGAATCCGGTCTCGCCGCTCGCGGCAACGACGCGTGTGCCCGTCGTCTCCGTTCAGACGGTGGTGCGCAATCTGATCGCGCTGCACGACGCGGACAAGGCGGCGCTCGGCGACGGCATAGCCTTCAATCAACCGGCGCTGACGGTGAGCATGAACGAGATTGTCGCCGCGACCCGAAGGGTCGTGCCGGGTGCAGACGCGCTCGATTTCAGTTTCAGTTCCGACTCTGCGCTCGAAGCCATTGTTGCCGGCTGGCCGAAGGGCTTCGTCTCCGCACGCGCCGGCAAACTGGGCATCAAGCCCGACGCATCCTTTGAGGATATCGTGACGCACTACAATGAAGAGCATCGCTCATGACTGATGCCAACCGCGCCGACATCGCCATCATCGGCGCCGGATCGTCCGGCGTCGCGGTTGGCAAGGCCCTGCGGCAGAAGGGGCTCGCGTTCGATATCTACGAGAAGGGCTCGGATCTCGGCGGCATGTGGCGCTACGAGAACGATAACGGCCTCTCATGCGCCTACCGCAGCCTGCACATCGACACCAGCCGTAATAATCTCGGCTATCCCGATTTTCCGATCCCGTCCGACAAGCCGGATTTCCTGTCGCATCAGGACTTGCTCGTCTACCTCGAAGCTTATGCTGACCGCTTCGACGTCCGGCGTTCGGTCCACTTCAATACGGAAGTCACATCGATCGAGAAGCTGGCTGATAACCGCTGGCGGGTGAAGAGCGCGAACGGCGCACGCGACTATCGCGCCGTGATCGTGGCCAACGGCCACCTGTGGGATGCGCGCTGGCCATCGTTTCCCGGTTCATTTGCCGGCACGGCGATCCACTCGAGCCAGTATCGCACGGCCGCGCCGTTTGACGACAAGCGCGTGCTGGTGGTCGGCATCGGCAATTCCGCCGTCGATATCGCGGTCGACCTCTGCAAACGCGCGAAGAGCGTCGCGCTCTCGACCCGCACCGGCGCCTACGTGATGCCGAAATACATGATGGGCATCCCGATCGACCGCTGGTCGGCGTTCATGTCGGGCAAACTGAAGCTTCCGACGCTGCTCACGCGCATGATCATGGCGCGGCTGATCTACTTCGCCGTCGGCGATCAGCGGCGCTTCGGCCTGCCGCGCCCGAAGCACCCGATGTGGCGCGAGCACGCAACGCTGAGCCAGGAGCTGCTGCCCTATATCGGCCACGGCTGGATCGCCATCAAGCCGAACATCGCGTCGCTCGAAGGCAGCGAGATCGCGTTCGCCGACGGTACACGCGCGCCGTTCGACGCCATCATCTACGCGACGGGCTACAGGACCACGTTCCCGTTTCTCGATCCGTCGATTTTCAGCGTGCGTGACGGCGAGGAAGTCGGCCTCTATCGGCGGATCATGCCGCCGGGTCTGCCAGGCCTGTTCTTTGCCGGCCTCGTGCAGCCGATCGGGCCGACCATTCCGCTCGTCGAGGTGCAGGCGCGATGGATCGCGGCTGTTCTCTCGAACAGCATCAGCCTGCCGTCACAGGCAGCGATGCTCGAGGAAGTGTTGGCGTATCACGAGCAGAAACAACGCACGTATGTAAGTTCCGCGCGCTACACGCTCGAGGTGGATGGGCGCAGCTACAAGGCCGCGCTGCTGAAAGATATCGCGACGGCTTAGCCCTTGACCGGATCGAGTGCGGCGGCAGCAAGCGCCTGCCGCGCTTTCTGCGGCGACCCCAATTCTTCCATCAGCAACAGACACAACCGCGACAGAAACAGCTCGGACCTGTCGCCCGCATCGGTCAGCGCGCCGCAGAGCTGCGTATAGAGCTCATCGCGCGCGGCATCGGTCCATTGCTCGTTCATGACGCCACCCTGATCTTTTGCGATTGCGCAGCGCCCGCCTTACCGGACGCAACGCCGATCGCCTGCGTGACCGCATCCGCGTCGAAACTGCGCCAGCGCGCGCAGACATGCCCGTCGGGGCGCACCAGAATGACGGTCTGCGGCGCGGCGTCGTAGGTTTCTGCGAATTGGCCGAATGCATCGCAGAACGTCGCATCCTTTGCTTTCGGCCCGTCGGAAATGAACGTCACAGCCACCATCGTGCCCGCCCATCCGGCGATCGCTGCGCGCAACGCTTCATCCGTGCCGTAGACCAGCAGATGGAAACCATCGCCAAACTGCGCGGTGAGATAGACGTCATCGCCGTTGCGATCGGCGAGCTTGATCTCGGAGAGCGCCGCGCCCGGAGCCGGACCGCTTCGGAACGACGCATCGTCGGCCGAGATCGTGTTCAGCGGCGAGTCGATATAGTGAATGACACTGCTCTGGCGCGGATTGATCAGCGAGCGTAGCGCCGGATGCGCCCCGGCAAGCGACAGCACCGCGTCGCGCATCAACCGGAAGCCCGAGGACGGCGGCGCCATGAACTCGGTGCTCTTCATCGCGTGCATGATGTTGGTGCGCCAGGCGAAGTGCCGCTCGTGCGAATAGCTGTCGAGCAGCGCCGGCGGCGAGCGGCCTTCGATCACATACGCCAGCTTCCACGCCAGATTGAACACATCGTCGAAGCCGCTGTTCAGCCCGCGCACGCCGAAGATCGGCACCAGATGCGCGGCATCGCCGGCGAACACCACGCGCCCGTGCACATACTCATCGAGCGACAGCGCCGAGGCGCGATAGGTGCTCGACCAGATCAGACTCCAGGGCTTGTCGATACCCAGCATGCGGAAATGCGCCTCGACCACGGGGACGACATTCTCCGGCCGGGTCATCGCTTCGGCATCCTCGCCGGGATGCAGCTGATAATCGAGCCGCCAGACATTGTCGGGCTGACGATGCATCAGCATGGTGCGGCCGGGATTGCTCGGCGGATCGAACCACGCAAGCCGCTCCACCGGCCGGTCCAGATCGGCGGCGACATCGACGATGATGTATCGGCCTTCATACGCCGTGCCGTTCATACGCAGCCCGAGTTCCTGCCGCGCTTTGCTACGCGCACCGTCGCAGGCAATCAGCCAGTCGCACGCCGTCTCATACAGAGTGCCGCCGGTTTGCAATGTGAGCGTCACGCCATCGGCGTCCTGCGAGAGCGCCTCGAGCGACG
>JBEIPX010000064.1:0-10372 GCA_040376815.1 Bradyrhizobiaceae bacterium | reverse complement strand
TCGTTGATCGTCATGTGCGGCGCGGAGCCGGCGCTGTAGGTGCCGAAGTTCACCTTGCCACTCTTCTTCGCGAAGGCGATGAAGTCGTCATAGGTCTTGATGCCGGTCTTCGGGTTGGCAACGAGCAGCAGTCCGGCGCCGGGGATCACGCTGATCAGCGTCAGATCCTTGTCCATGTCGTAGCCGGGGTTCTTCATCATGACGCGGTTCATGACGTAGGTCGTCGAGATCGAGCAGATGATCGTATGGCCGTCCGGCTCGGCGCGAGCGACTTCGGCGGTGCCGATCGAACCCGACGCGCCGGCCTTGTTCTCGATGACGACGCTCTGGCCGACCTGCTTGGAGATGTAGTCGCCGAACGCGCGCGCCAGGAGATCGGTCTGTCCGCCGGCCGGATAGCTGCACACCATCCGGATCGTCCGGGAGGGCCAGGCGGCTTGGCCGGACGCGAGGCGCGGCAGGAACGGGGTGGCAAGCGCCGCTGTGCCTGCGGCGATCAGGTGGCGGCGGTTGATGGTTCGGGACATGGCTTCTCCTCCTGGACTTTCTCTTGGATCTTCTTTTCGGCTTTTCGAGCAGGGTATCGGTGGTCTACCCGCCTGTCACCGCGACATGCGAACACAGTTGACCTTTCACGGCTGCCGGTCCGGGCGGCACGAAACGTCCGATCGCGCCAGCATGCACGGCGTCGTTATTCCCGGTGCCGGAAAAATGTTTCATGGCTGATGCCGTTAGTTTCAGCGAAATGGGAGTGCGAAGGCATGCGAATTGTGCTGCCAATGGCACTAACGATTCAGGCCGTTTCCTGCTATCCCACCTCCGCGCGAGACGTGGTCTCGCCACGCGCGCAACCCCAGGAAAATACCGTCGACGCGAGTCGAGAAAGACAGACGCATGCGTGACTTCATGGCTCCCTCCCGGTCGGTTGCGATCGGCGAACGCGGCATGGCTGCGACCTCCCATCCGCAGGCGACTCTCGCGGCGCTCGACATCCTGAAGGCCGGCGGCAATGCGATGGATGCCGCGCTCGCGGCGGTTGCGGTGCAGTGCGTCGTCGAACCCGCCATGACCGGCATCGGCGGCGACTGCTTCGTGCTCTACTCGCCGAAGGCAGGCGCGCCGGTCGCCTTCAACGGCTCCGGGCGCACGCCGGGCAAGACCGACATCGCCAGGTACAAGGATTTGAAGGGGAGCCTCGTCGCGCCGAATTCGGCCGACGCCGTCACCGTTCCCGGCGCGATCGATGCATGGTGCACCTTGCACAAGGATCACGGTTCGCTGCCGCTGGAGCGGATCTTCGCGGCGGCCATCGATGCCGCCGAGAACGGCTTCCGCATCACGCCGCGCGTCGCCTTCGACTTCCTGAAATTCCGGGCACGGCCCGAGAGCAATGCGGCTGCGAAGGCGCAGTATTATCCGGGCGGTGAGCCGCCGGTGGCCGGCGATCGCCGTTCGCAGCCTGCGCTCGGCGCGACCTTGCGGCGGATCGCCAAGGAAGGCCGCGATGCGTTCTACACCGGCGCGGTGGCCGACGAGATCGCGAGCGAACTGCAAAAGCTCGGCGGCTGTCACGAGGCAACCGACTTCGCCGCGCATCGCGGCGAGTACGTGACGCCGATCTCGGCGAAGTATCGCGGCTACGATGTCTACGAGTGTCCGCCGAACGGGCAGGGACTCGCGGCGCTGATGATCATGCGCACGATGGAAGGCTTCGACGTCGGCAAGATGTCGTCAGCCGATCGCCTGCATCTGCTCGCCGAAGCGACGAAGGCGGCCTATCGCGCGCGCGACGCCTACTTCTGCGATCCGGCGCACGGCATGGAGGCGAGCGAGAAATTCCTCTCCGACGCCTATACGCAAAAGATACGCAGCAAGATCGACATGGCGAAGGCTTCGCCGATCGAAATCTGGGACGAACCCGCGCATCGCGACACAGTCTACCTCACCGTGGTCGATCGCGATCACAACGCGGTCTCGTTCATCAACTCGCTCTACAACGCGTTCGGCAGCGGCATCTATGCGCCGAAGTCCGGCGTGCTGCTGCACAACCGCGGCTGGGGCTTCCGCACGGTCGAAGGCCATCCGAACTCGTATGCGCCGAACAAGCGGCCGATGCACACCATCATCCCCGGCATGGTGTTGAAGGACGGCAAGACGGTGATGCCGTTCGGCGTCATGGGCGGTCATTATCAGGCGACCGGCCATGCCGATTTCCTGTCGAACGTGTTCGACATGGGGCTCAACATCCAGGCGGCGTCGGAGCGGCCGCGCAGCTTCTGCTACGACGGCGTGCTCTCGCTCGAGCCGACGAATTCGCGCGCCGACGCGGACGAGCTGACCCGGCGCGGCCATAAAATCGGCTGGGCGGAGATGCCGCTCGGCGGCTGTCAGGCGATCTGGATCGATCACGCGCGCGGCGTTCTCTTGGGAGCAACCGAGCACCGCAAGGACGGCCTGGCGCTGGGGCTGTAGGGTTTCGTCATGCCCGGCCTTGAGCCGGGCATCCATCTTCCTTCTCTTCTCTTCGCGAAAAGGTGAATGGCCGGCATAGGCGTCCGCAAGAACGCCGTTCTTAAGAACGGCTATGCCCAGCCATGACGACTTAAACAGGTGCCGTGGTTTGCACGCTGCATCGCGTCCGGACAACGGCGCCAACGGCTTCGTGACGAATGAGTCTCTGGCGCCGCGTTCCGTGCGCGCTACACTCCTCCCAACAAGAACGACAATCATGGGAGGAGTTGCCGATGGATCGCCGCGATCTGCTGAAGGCTATGGCCAGCGTACCGCTTGCTGCGAGCGGGCTGCCGCTGATCTCGACACACGCACGAGCCCAAGCCTGGCCGCAACGTCAGATCACCATGATCGTTCCGTTCCCGGCGGGCGGGCAGGCCGATCTCGCCGCGCGGCCGATGGCCTTGGCGATGGAGCGCATCCTCGGCAAGCCGGTGGTGGTCGACAACCGCGCCGGTGGCGGCGGTGGATCGGTCGGCAATGCGGCGGCCGCACGCGCGGATGCCGACGGCTACACGCTGCTGATGACGCTCTCCTCGCTCGCGGTGCTGCCGGAAGCCGATCGCCTGTTCGGACGTCCCGTCTCCTATGAAGTCTCGCAGTTCGCGCCGGTCGCGCGCGTGCTGGCCGATCCGACCTTGCTGGCGGTCCCCGCCAACGCGCCGTGGAAGACGCTGAAGGATCTCGTCGACGACGCGAAGGCGCGTCCGGGACAAATCCCGTATGGCTCGTCCGGACCTTACGGCACCTTGCACGTTGCGATGGAGATGTTCGCGGCGAGCGCGGGCATCAAACTGCTGCACGTGCCGTTCCGCGGCGCGGGTCCCGCACTCACCGCGCTGCTCGGCGGCACGGTGCAGGCGGTTGCGTCTGCGCCCGGCACGCTGCGCCAGCAGGTAGCCGACGGCAAGATGCGCGTGCTCGCCTGCTGGGGTGCGCAGCGCGTGCCGGCGTTCCCCGATCTGCCGACGTTCCAGGAGCTCGGCTACAAGGATGTCGAGTTCTACATCTGGGCGGGGCTCTTCGCGCAGAAGGCGCTGCCCGATCCGATCATGGCGCAGCTGCGCAAGGCGGTCGCCGAAGCCGTGAAGGCACCCGAGGTGACGAAGACGTTCGAGACCGCCGGAAGTCCGGTCGCCTATCAGGACGCGCCGGAGTTCGCGAAGTTCGTCGAGACGGACAGCGCGCGCCTGATCGCGGCGGTGAAGAAGATCGGCAAGGTGGAGTAGGACGCCAATTGCCCCGGACGCTGCGCGGCATGAAATGACGCGCTGCTGATCTGGGGTCGTACCGTCCACTGGATTTGCAACGATCCCGGCTCTGCGACGCAGCGCTGCACGCTGCATCGCGTC
Organism: Bradyrhizobiaceae bacterium; assembly: GCA_040376815.1. Taxonomy (GTDB): domain Bacteria; phylum Pseudomonadota; class Alphaproteobacteria; order Rhizobiales; family Xanthobacteraceae; genus SG-bin9. Next base: position 6,509 of record JBEIPX010000064.1, on the reverse strand, counting down.
CGGGACAAGGTTCTCGCTTACGCGCCGAACCCGCCGTCGACGTCAAGCACCGTGCCGGTGACGAACGAGGCGGCCGGGCTCGCGAGGAAGACGACGCCGGCGGCGATTTCTTCCGGGCGGCCGAAACGCTGAAGCGCGTGCATCGTGCGCTGGGCTTCGGCGAAGTCGCCGTTCTCCGGGTTCATGTCGGTATTGATGGAGCCGGGCTGCAACACGTTGACCGTGATGGCGCGCGGGCCAAGGTCGCGCGCGGCGCCCTTGCTGTAACCGACGATGGCGGCCTTTGTCGCGGCATAGTCGGCCATGCCGGGGAAGGTGGCGCGGGTCGCGAGGCCCGAGCCGATGGTGATGATGCGCCCCTGGTCACTGATCACCCTGGCGGCGGCGCGGATCGCGGTGATGACACCGCCGACATTGATCGCGTACTGGCGATCGAACGCGCTGGTATCACTGTTCTTGTCGTCGATCGGGCCCATCACGGCCACCGCGGCATTGTTGACGAGAATGTCGAGGCCGCCGAATTCCTTGACCACGTCGGCGACGAGCTTCTCGACTTCAGTGGTGCTGGCCTGGTCGGCCCTGAAGGCCTTTGCCTTCACGCCTTTCGCGGTGAGTTCGCGGACGACCGCGTCGGCCTTGTCCGGCGAGGCGGAATAGCTGATGGCGACGTTGGCGCCTTCGTCGGCGAGGGCCTTGGCGGTCGCGGCGCCGATGCCGCGTGAGCCGCCGGTGACGAGAGCAATCTTTCCTGTAAGGGTCTTGGTCATTGATCTTCTCCTGCATCCTGCCGCGGCCGTCTTGTTTGTCTGGATTTGGCGCGACGTGTTGATGAGGAGAGGCTAGGCTTGGTCCGATTGCTCTAAAATAGAAACCTTGGAAACAGATTGTTTCTATAAACGCGCAGTTCCCTCCTTGAAATTATCGAGGCGGGCACAGGGAACCTATTGAGTTTTCATGGATTAAATCATGTTGTCGCACGCGGGTTGGAAACGATGAAGGGGAACGAGCGTTTCGGCGCCTCGCTTACGGAGGACGGGCGCTACCGGCTGCTGGTCGAAGCTGTCACCGATTACGCGATTTACATGCTCGATCCTGCCGGCGTCATCACCAGCTGGAATGCGGGTGCGCAGCGCTTCAAGGGTTACGAAGCGTCGGAAATCATCGGTCAGAACTTCTCTCAGTTCTATCGCGAGGAGGATCGCGCGCGCGGGTTGCCGCAGCGCGGTCTCGATATCGCCGCGCGCGAGAACAAGTTCGAGGGCGAGGGCTGGCGCGTCCGCAAGGACGGCACTGAGTTCTGGGCGCATGTTGTGATCGACCCGATCCGCGATTCAGCGGGCAACCTCGTCGGCTACGCGAAGATCACTCGCGACCTCACCGAGCGCATGAAGGCCGAGGAAGCGCTGCGGGTCAGCGAGGAGCAGTTTCGCATCCTGGTTCAGGGCGTCACCGACTACGCCATCTACATGCTCGATCCCGAAGGCAATGTCGCGAGCTGGAACGCCGGCGCGGAGCGCATCAAGGGCTATTTACCCGATGAAATTATCGGCCTGAATTTCTCGAGGTTCTATACGCCCGAAGACCTGAAGGCCGGCGAGCCGGCCCGCGCGCTCGAGACCGCGATCCGCGAGGGACGATACGAGAGGGAGGCGCAGCGGCTACGCAAGGACGGCTCGCGCTTCTGGGCCAATGTCGTGATCGATCCGATCCGCGCACGCGATGGCTCGATCCTCGGCTTTGCCAAGATCACGCGCGACGTTACACAGCGGAAGATGGCCGAGCGCGAACTGGAGATCGCACGCGAGGCGTTGTTCCAGGCGCAGAAAATGGAAGCGGTGGGTCAGTTGACCGGCGGCATCGCTCACGACTTCAACAATCTGCTGATGGCGGTTCTGGGCAGTCTCGAAATGGTGCGCAAGCGATTGCCGCCGGACCCGTCGATCACCCGCTTCCTCGACAACGCGATCGAAGGCGCGCAGCGCGGCGCGGTGTTGACGCAGCGTATGCTGGCGTTCGCGCGGCGACAGGATCTCAATCCGGCCGCGGTGGATGTCGCGGCGCTTGTCGACGGCATGATGGGTCTTCTGCACAGCTCGCTCGGTCCAACCATCCGCGTCGACACGCGATTTCCCGCGAATCTGCCCAGGGTCCATGCCGATCAGAACCAGCTCGAACTCGCGGTCCTCAACCTCGCGGTGAACGCTCGCGATGCCATGACGAAGGGCGGACACATCGTCATCGAGGCGCACAGCGAGCAGATCGCTGAAGGGCCGCGGCGGGGCAGCTACGTCTGCATATCGGTCAAGGATAATGGTGCGGGCATGGATGCGGCGACGCTGACGCGGGCGATGGAGCCGTTTTTCACCACCAAGGGCGTCGGCAAAGGGACGGGGCTTGGCCTGTCGATGGTTCACGGAATGGTCGAGCAGCTGGGAGGCAAGATGGAGCTGAAGAGCACCGCGGGCGAGGGGACGACAGCGGAGCTGTGGCTGCCGGTCGCGGCGTCGGAAGCGAGCGGATTGGCGCCCGGCGCTGGCGCCCCGGTGACAGGTGTGTCGCTTGAACGCTCGCACGTCGTGCTTGCGGTCGATGACGATCCGCTGGTGCTGCTGAACACGGTCGCCATTCTGGAAGATCTCGGACACACGGTGTTCGAGGCCGGCTCGGGATCGCGGGCTCTGGAAATTCTCGAGCGCGAACCGCGCATCGATCTCGTCGTGACCGATCAGGCGATGCCGAACATGACCGGCGTCGAGCTTGCGGAAAAGGTTCGCTCGCAGCGGCCGGAGATGCCGATCATCATGGTCACCGGTTACGCCGAATTGCCGGCCAACGCACCGAGCGGCTTGCAGAAGCTGTCGAAGCCGTTCCGTCAGCAGGATCTGGAAGACACCATCCGGATGGTGCAGCAGCGGTGACGCCGTTCGTCAGGGTGCAGATGCATCCGCGGCGGCGAACTCGCACACGTCCACCCACTGCGCATTCGTGAGGTCGGCCATGCGCTGCGGCGGAATGCGCACGGCGCTGTTGCCGGAGCCGGCTGCGGGGACCACGACGTCGAATTGTTTCAGCGACACATCGCAGTAGACCGGCAGCGGCGTCTTCAGTCCGAACGGACAGATGCCGCCGACGCGATGGCCGGTCGCCTCGAACGCCTCGTCGGCATTGAGCATGCGCGGCTTGCCGCCGAACGCCGCGCGCGCCTTCTTGTTGTCGAGCCGCGCGGTGCCGCAGGTGACGACGAGCAGCACCTGATCGCCGACCCGCAGCGACAGCGTTTTCGCGATATGCGAGGGCGGCACGCCGAACGCTTCCGCGGCCAGCGCCACGGTCGCGGAGCTCTGGCCGGTTTCGATGACTTCGATGTCGGGAGCGCGCTCGGCAAAGAACGCGCGGACGGATTCGACGGACATGGTTGCACGGACGCTATTGGGTTCTCACCCTCTCCCATAAGGGGGGAGGGAAGATCAAGTCCCGCCTTGTGAGAGCTTACTCGTCGCTTTCGGTCACGCCGCGCGTGGTGACAGGTGCGCTGCGCGCACGGGCCGCGAGGTGCGGGTTGGGTCCGACGACGTTGCTGGCGAGGCCAAGCGCCATCAGCAGACGGATGGTGAGCCAGGTGGTGTCGACCTCCCACCAGCGATGGCCGTGCCGGGCCGAGCGCGGATCGGCGTGGTGGTTGTTGTGCCAGCCTTCGCCGTGCGCGAGGTAGCCGACGAAGAGATTGTTGCGGCTGTCTTCATCGGTCGCGTAGTTGCGATAGCCCCACAGATGAGTGATCGAGTTCACGGCCCAGGTCTGGTGCCAGACGAATACGGTACGCACCGCGACGCCCCACAGCGCGATGCTCGCGCCGAACAGCGCCGCGCCACGCACGGTATCCTCGACGAGGAGACCGGCCGCAAAGCCGGCGGCAAAGAACACCACCCATTGCGCGGCGATGATCTGCAACTGCATCGCGTTGCGCTCGAGCTTCACATAGAAGCGGTCGCGCAGGATGTCTTTGGCATAGCGATCGTAGATGCCGAGCCGCGACAGCTCCGGGTTCTTGAACAGCACCCAGCCGATGTGGCCCCAGAAGAAATTGACCAGCGGCGAGTGCGGATCGGGCTGATCGTCGGCGTGCTGGTGATGGCGGCGATGCACGGCGACCCAGCGCGCCGGCGTATCCTGCACGCAACAGATCGCGACGACGACCATCGCATGTTCGAGCCATTTCGGGCACGTGAAGCCGCGGTGCGTGAGCAGGCGATGATAGCAGACGTTGATGCCGATCAGTCCGGTGAGCCGCGCCGTGACGATGGCAACGATGACGCCGGTCCATGAGAAATAGATCGGCAGGAACGCGAGCACGGCCGCGATGTGATAGCCGCCGATCAGGATGACATTGGTCCAGTCCGGCTGAAGCGGCATCACGCCGGCCGGCAATGACAACCGGCTTGGCATCGGTGCGGCGGCCGGCTCGGCGGCGGCGCGCATCAGAGTTCCGTGTTCGCTGGAAGCCATTCTGGCCTTGCATCCTGTCAGTGGTTGCGGGCAAGCAGCGGGAAGGCTGCACGGAGTTACCTTCGCTTCTCTAGCAGAGGTAACTTGTCGAATGGAAGGATGAAGGTAGTCGGGTGCATGGCGGGAACATACACGCGATCGGATTGTCATCAGCCCGTCGGCATTTGAATCCGGTTGTCCTGCGACGCGCCTGTTCAGGCCGGGATCGCCGCCTGAATTTCCGCGACCATTTCGTTGTTGAGAACCTCCTCCAGCCGCTGGAGCACGCGCACCGACTGCAGGCCATCGATGACGCGATGGTCGATCAGCAGGCGCGCCGTGACGTCGCCATTGGGCTGGATGACGCCATAGTTGAGCGTGCTCGTCAGCGGGCTCTGGAAGAACGGAAGTTCGCCGCCGAGTGAGGATACGATCGAGAGACCGAAAGTGCCGAAATGATTGGCCCGTATTCGTCCGACATTGAATCCGAACCACCAGAGCGGACGGCGGATAATCCACGGCAGGCGATTGATCCGCATGATCCGCGCGAACGTTCTGATCGACTCGACCGGCGCCGTTTGCGCTTCGAGGATCGCCGCTGCGATCGTCGGCACCGACATCGCCGACGGATTCTTGACGACCATGCTGAGGACGCAAGGCGCTCCCTCATGCTCGCGTTCGACCGTCAAGGTCGCGACGCTGGTCGGATACTCGTACAAGTGCGGCCACGGATAGCGGAGATAGACCTGACGCAGATCGGCGAACTCGTCGGCAACCTGCGCATAGGCCTTGAGGATGATGGCTGTCAGCGGGATGCGCTCCGGCAGGCGCTGCCGCGCCTCCATCAGTCTCGCAATGTTCATGGGGCGCTCGACCGTGACCAGCGGCACCGACATGGTCACTCGCATCAGGTCGGCGATGCCCCGGCGCATGGGTGACAAAGGTCGGGATCTGCCCCGCATCGGTCTCGCTAATCAGTTCGGGTTGAAAATAACGAATGAAATAAAGTGTTGATCACGATCGGCGCCGCAGCTTTTCCTCCGGCTCCGGCCATGCTCGCGCCTGTATAGGTCAATGAGCGCGCGGCGCGCAATGAGCCTTGCCGGATTCAGGCGCCGGTCGGCATCTGAATCCGGATGTCCTGCGATGCGCGTTGCAACGGCCGCAGGAACTTCTTCTTCGCTGCCGCCTCGGTGATCGTGCCCGAAATCGTGTTGATGCTGATCGCCGCGAGAACCTGTCCTTCCGGATTGCGCACCGGCACGGCCATGCCGCAGATCGACGGATCGAGTTCCGCATCGACCCAGGCGAAGCCCTGTTCCCGGACGCGCGCGAGTTCCTCGCGCAGTTTCTCCGGATTGGTGATCGTGCGCGGCGTCAGCTGCTTGAAGGTCGCGGTCTTGAGATAGGCGTCCAACTTTTCCGGCGGCAGCGCGGCAAGCAGCACGCGGCCGAGCGACACCACATAGGCGGGCAGGCGGCTGCCGACGCCAAGGTTGGTCGCGAGGATGCGGCGCGAGGGCCAGCGCTGCACGTAGACGATCTCTTCCTCGTCGAGCACCGCGAGCGCGCAGGACTCGCCGATGTCGTCGCGCAGGCTTTCGACGATGCGATGCGAACTCGCCCAGAACGGCAGCGCGTTGAGATAGGACATGCCGAGCCCGAGCGCGCGCGGCCGCAACTGGAAATAGCGCCCGTCGGTTTCGCAGTACTTCATCGCGACCATCGTCGCGAGCATCCGCCGCGTCGTCGCGCGCGTCAGCCCCGCGCGTTTCGCCGTCTCCGACAACGTGTGTCGTCCGGGAGTTTCGCCGAGCGCTTCGACGACGGAGAAGCCGCGCGCGATCGCGCGCACGAAGCTGTCGCTTTCCTTCTTCGGTTTCTCGCGCTTGTCAGGACTTGTCTCGGATGCCATACACGTACGTCCAATGAATAATAAGTTCGCTAGACGAACGTATCGGAGCAGCCGCGATGACGCAAGCCCAGGCTTTCGAAACTGACTTCTGGAAGGATGCGAACCTTCG
>JBEIPX010000108.1:0-8269 GCA_040376815.1 Bradyrhizobiaceae bacterium | reverse complement strand
TTGGCTTCAATTAAGTGCGCATAGTCACCGATCCACTCGATTTGATCAGCAAGTCCATATATCGAACCAGCGACTCCAGCGTTGCGGCCAATCCAGCCTGAGAGGTTTCTAAGAATTGACGTTCGTTCCTTGCTGTCTTTCGGCCGCTCCTGTGGAATCTTTGGAAACGGATCGTTACCTCTACGGTTGCCATTCGTGTCCGAAACAGGATGGATTTGCGGCGCAGCGTCGTCGGGAATCGCGACGTCCGGGTCGTCTCCAACGACGAAAGTAAAATCGTCTGATCCGTCGGAAGAATCCTCATCAAGAGAAGAATCCTCATCAAGAAAAGAAAAGATGTCCGAAAGGTCGAAAGAAGAATCCGGCAGCTCTTCGAGCAGATCATCGAGATCAAACTCAAATAGAGTGCTGAGATCGAAGTCCGGCTCATCAAACGCGATATCGCCGCCGTCTCCACCCCCGCCGTCTTTGCCGCTTCCGCCGCTCCACTGCCCGCCTTCGGAGCTGCCGGCCGGCTCGCGCGGCTGGTTCGGGTTGTACTTCGCCTCGAACACCGGAAAGACCGAAGCGATCGCGACGCCAGGCTTCAGAAACCGTTGCGCATCGGGCTTGATCCAGCGATGCGCATCGGGGCGCAGCCAGCGCGTCCGCTGATGGTCGCGCCAAAGGGTATCGCGTGCAGCCATGCGCGCGGTCCTCACAGTCAGAACGAGTTGGAAAAGAAAACGCCGGCCCCACGAGGACCGGCATAGCAACCGAGGCGTCATCCTGAGGTGCGAGGCGAAGCCGAGCCTCGAAGGATGAGAACAACCACCCTTCGAGGCTGCCGCTCGCGCGGCAGCACCTCAGGGAGACGTAGCGAGCCTCAGCTCACCGCGAACTTCATCACCTTGATGGCGTCGAAGTCCTGGACGCCGCCGCCGACGCGCTTGGTGGTGTAGAACAGCACATACGGCTTGGCGGAGTACGGATCGCGCAGCACGCGCACGCCCGTGCGGTCGACGATCAGATAGCCGCGGCGGAAATCGCCGAACGCGATCGCCAGCGCATTCGCCGCGACATCCGGCATGTCCTCGGCTTCCACCAGCGGGAACGTCATCAGCGAGGCGCGCGCGCCTGCCGTCTCCGGCGGCGCCCACAGGTACGCGCCGCCCGAGTCCTTGAACTTGCGGATCTGGCCTTGCGTCTTGCGGTTCATCACGAACGCGGCGTTCTGCCGGTAGCCGGCCTTCAGTCCGTAGATCAGGTCGACCAGCCTGTCGGAGGGATCGGAGGCCGCGAACGCGCCGGCGGCGCCGCTCGCGATATGGCCGAGGTTACCCCACGACCACGAGGCGTTGGCGACCGTGGTGTTCGTGAGAAACCCCTTCGGCTTGTTGACGCCGTCGCCGTTGACGAAGGCTGCCCCCTCCTGCACCGCGAAGGTGAGTTCGACTTCCGAGGCAATCCACTCGTCGATGTTGACGGCGCTATCGTCGAGCAGGGTCGCGGTCGCCGCCGGCATGGCATAGAGCTCCATCGCCGGGAACGAGAGCGCATCGAGCGTCGGCGAGGCCGTCTGCGGCCGCGCATCGGTTTCGCCCACCCACCCGGTCGCGGGTCCGGTCAGCATGAACGGCTTCTTGTAGACGTTGCCGGAAATCTCACGCACCGACGAGATCGCCCGGATCGGCGAGATGGTGGCCAGCCGCGCGCCGATCTCGCGCTCGAGTTCGACCGGCACCAGGTAGCCGCCGTCGGCGTTGGAGCCGACCGACAGCGCCTTGGTTTCCAGCGCGCGCAGCGCCGCCGTCTCGCCGCCGCGAACATAGGCGTCGAACGCGCTCTTGTGCTCGCGGGTCGCGAGGCGATGCGGCCGCAGGCTGGTTTCGAGCGCGGGCCGCGCGCCTTTCAGCGCCGCCGCATCGATCCGCCGCTGCTGCGCATCGAGCGCGTCGTTGATGCGATCGACCTTCTCCTCGAGCAGCACGTCGCCGCGGCGGGCCATCTCGGTGAGCCGCTCGTCGTTCGCGGCCTTGAAGGCCTCGAAGGTGCGCATCAGTTCGTCGGGGGTGACGGAATGGCCGGAGGCAATGCCGGCCTTCTGTTCCGGTGCGTGGTCGTGCAGTTCAATGTCCATGAAGATCTCCCTGGTTGATGGACGCGCGTGGGCCATGCGAGGACGGCAGCGCGCCGGTTCGCGTGGAAGTAACGATGAGAGTCGGTGTGCGTTTGAGCGGCGGGTGGCCGGACGAGGAGCGAAGCGCGATCCTGTTGCCTCGCTCAGGTCAGCCCTGTAGTGATCCTCACCGGACGGGGCGGAAGATTGCGGCTGCCTTCGAATCCACTAATCTGCCTTGCCCGCTGATCCGGGCAGCGGCGCATGGTCAGGTTTCAATGATCGATAGCAGCGACGATACTCAGAAGCGGATCGACGCCATTCAGTGGTATCACGAGTTCGAATTTCCCGGCGGTTTCAGGGCTGGCCCCGCGACGCACGACTCGGATGCGCACCGCAGGCTCTGGCGCTTCATCCAGCAAAATCTTGATGGCATCGACTTCGCGGGCAAGACCGTGCTCGATATCGGCTGCTGGGACGGATACTGGAGCTTCTACGCCGAGCGCCGCGGCGCCGCTCATGTGCTCGCAACGGACGACGCCAGCCAGAACTGGGCCGGCAGCAAGGGGCTGGTCCTCGCAAAGGAACTATTGAAGTCCAACGTCGAGACAAACCTCGGCGTCTCGGTGTACGAGCTCGAAAAACTATCGCAGCGCTTCGACGTCATCTTGTGCCTCGGCGTGTACTACCATCTCATCGACCCGTTCTTTGCCTTCGCCCAGATCCGGCATGTGTGTCATGAGAACACGATCGTGGTCCTCGAAGGCGATGTCACCGACAGCCTGCGGCCGAACACATCGCACTTCGATTTTTCGGACCCTGCCCTGCCGACGTTCGTGCCGGGCAAGGACAACCTCGACATGATGCTGCGCGCGGCTTATCTCGCGCCGCAATCACAGTCGCTTCTTGATACGATGAAACCGTTGAATTGGCGCCGGCGGCTGCGGATCAGCACCGATGCCATCTACGGCAAGTACGGCCGCCTGCCCCACCGCCTGACCAGAGCCGTCACGGTGTGCAAACCGTTCCGGGGCGCCAACGATCTGCATGCCTACAAGCCGCCGTTCAGCCTGCACCGGTACGACGACAGATTTTCCCCCGCATAACGCTTCCACAGCCCGCACTCGTACTACGCAGGCATCCATTCAACGTCACAAGCTGTTGCCTATCATGAGTGCCCGGATTAAGCCTTGATAGCTTGTCCAGCCCGCAAGCAGCTGTGTTCATTTCTCGGTAGCAGTGAGGACTGATGACGATGACCGCGAGCGATATACAAAAGCAGATCGATGCAATTTCCTGGTATCATGAGTTCGATTTTCCAGGCGGGTTCAGTGCAAAAGCAACCACACCCGATGCCGGGTTCCACCGGAAGCTCTGGAAGTTCATCGAAGACGAGCTCAACAAGATCAATTTCGCGGGCAAGACCGTCCTCGATATCGGCTGCTGGGACGGCTACTGGAGTTTCTATGCCGAGCGCCGCGGCGCCGCTCATGTGCTCGCAACGGACGACGCCAGCCAGAACTGGGCCGGCAGCAAGGGACTAGCCCTCGCCAAAACGCTTTTGAACTCGCGTATTGAAACCAGGCTGGACGTTTCAATCTACGATCTGACGCCGATCAAAGATCGGTTCGACATCATCCTCTGCCTTGGAGTTTATTATCACCTGGTCGATCCGTTCTACGCATTTGCCCAGGTCAGACATCTCTGCCACCCGGATACAATTGTTGTTTTCGAGGGAGACATCACAGGGGGACTGCGAACAAATACGTCCCATATCCACATAACTGAAGATCACAGCTTGCCTGTGTTCGTTCCTTCGTTCGAGAACCTGGATATGATGCTCAAGGCGGTTTATTTTTCACCGCAATCACAGAAGCTGTTCTGGGATATGGGCAAGTGGCGTCTGCGAGACCGTTTGAAGGTTTATGCCGAGATCGTCTCAGGCCAACATGCTCGCCTGCCTACCCGCACAAACAGAGCGTTCACGATATGCACTCCGTTCAGGGGAGTGAACAAAATGCATGCCTACAAGCCGCCGTTCGGCCTGCACCGGTACGACGACCGGTTCTCTTCGGCATGACGCTTCGGCAAGCGCCACTCGCGCTCCGCGCGCGTCCGCGAGCGTGAGAGCGAGGGCCTGGGGGCGACCTCGCTCTGATGTGCTGTCGATCCGCAAAACCGGGGTCCACTTTTGCGGACAGCACACTGCTTGACGCTGCGAACGCGCGCGCCCGCGAGCAGCGGGAACGTGACGATGGAAATTTCCCAGAGATCGACCTGGTAGAGCTTGCGCACGCGCGTCTTCGGGTCGATCTGGCCGCGCACGGTCTTGTAGCCGATCGACAGTCCGTCGATGGCGCCGGCATCGAGCAGCGCGAGCAGTTCGCGCGCCCGCGCCACATCGGGAATGAGCTTGCCCCGCGCGCGCAATCCGCGAAAATCCTCGACCAGTTCGTGCCAGATGCCGATCGGCTCCGACGGATCGTGCTGGAACAGCATCGGGATGCGGCGCAGACCGCGCGTCTGAAGGGTTTGCGTGAAAGCGCCCGGCATCACCATGTCGCGCGCCTGGTCGACCTCGCCGAACAGGCTGGCGTAACCTTCCACCGTGCCGTCGCCATACAGCGCGACACGGGACATGGATTGCAACGGGGCATGCATGGGCGTTCTCGCAAACGGTGCAAGGTGAAACGAAACGAGCATTCATTCTGGACGTGTCATTGCGAGGAGCGCATCTGCGCACGAAGCAATCCAGCTCCGACCAAGAACTGGATTGCTTCGGCCCTTACGGGCCTCGCAATGACGATGAGGTGACGGGTAGGCTTACTTTCCCGCGCGCTTGCGGCGGGCAGCCGCCTTGCGGCGTGGCGGGGCCGGCGGCGCCTTGCGTTTGATGCGGTCGAGATGCGCCAGGAATTCGCGGAAGACGCTGAGATGGTCGCGGCGCGACTTGGTCTCGGAACTGATCGTGCGAAGAACCGTATGCAATGTGTCCATCAAATGCCCCGATGATGCGACGTCGAGCCGCCACGCTAATCGCGTTTGCGGGCGCGCCGGTTGAACGATGAAAGTTCACGGACGAAATCGTCGAAGCGGCGCGCGGCGGCCGATTGCTCGCGCAGCACCAGAAACAGCGCGGCACTCGCCGCCGCAGCCCACAGGAACAGCGCCAGGTGCGCGAGATCGCCGCGCTCGGTGAAGGTGCGGATCAGGTCGGTCATGATGAAACCCGTCGTCCTGAGATGCGAGCACTAAATCCGATCGCCGCCCTCAAGCGGTGCATAGCCGGTTGCCTCGCGCTTCTCGTTCAGCGTCAGGAACGGCGCGGCTGCGATGCGCTCCCACGAGGCCGCGCGATCGAATGCGAGCGCGTCGATGCGGTCGGTGTCGACGACGATGCGCAGCTCCTCTCCCGCTTGCGGCGACAGCCAGCGGCCGATCGAAGCGCCGATCCGCGAGGCGAGCGGCAGCACCGTCTGCCGCCAGAACACGCGGTTGGCTTCCTGGAAGTTCGCGTAGGTGTTGTCGCCGGGAATACCGAGCAGCATCGGCGGCACGCCGAAGGCGAGCGCGATCTCGCGCGCCGCACTCTGCTTGGCTTCGAGAAAATCCATGTCCTTCGGCGTCAGCGACATCGCCTTCCAGTCGAGCCCGCCCTCGAGCAGGAGCGGCCGCCCGGCGTTCACCGCGCCCTGATAGGTGTCGGTGAGCTCGCGCTTCAACCGGTCGAACTGCGAGTCCGACAGCACCGTCCCTTCCGGCCCGGAATAGACCAGCGCACCGGACGGCCGCGCGGCGTTGTCGAGCAGCGCCTTGTTCCAGTGCGCGGCGGCGTTGTGGGTGTCGATCGCGATCGCCGCCGGCTCGATCGGCGCGAGGCCATAATGGTCGTCGAGCGGATGGAAGAATGTGAGATGCAGGATCGGCGGGATCGCCGATGCGTTCTGATCGAAGCGGACGCTGCGCCCGGCGACACCATACTCATACGCCTCGGCCCAGCCATCGGCGCCGGGCACCACCTTCATGCGATCCGGCCGCAGCGCGTACAGTTCGCGCACCTCGTCGCCGAGCGACACCGCTTCCACATACGCGTTACCGGCCAGCAGAAGATGCGCGTATAGCGCCTCGAAGAAACTCGCGCCGTCCTGGCGCGGATTGGGCCGCGCCATAAGCTGCAGCAGCGGATGCGCCGGCTGCTCCTGCGCGCCCTCGTAGACGAGGAAGCTGCACGACGCAGCGTTCTCGGCGACGAGCCGCACGGCGCGATGCACGATCGCGTTGGCGAGATAGCCCTCGCGCGCCAGCGCCGCATAGTCGCGCGGCGTCCAGCGCGCGCGCCCGCCGCTCTCGAAGGCCAGCACCTGCGCGGTGCGGCTTGCTTTCGTCTCAGGTGGCGCGATCAACTGCTTGAAGCGTTCGAACATGCCGAGTTCCTTCGCTATTCTAGAGTCCCCTCACCCGCGGGTCGCCGCGCGGCGCGAAGGCGAGCGAGGAGATCGCCCACACCAGCGCGTCGAGGCGATCCGGCGAACGGCCGGACGACAATCCGCCAATGCCGAAGTCGCACATCTCGTCTTCCAGCGCCGCGAAGCTGCCCGCGTGCCGCACGCGTCCCTGTTCGTAGAGCGCGGCGACCGGTTCGGCGCGCAGCCACTTGGCTCGCGTCGCGCGCACGGGCGTCACCGGCACATTGGAGTCGACTTCCTTGATAACGGTCTTCACCATCTCGCCGCCCTGGTTGACTTCGACGACGAGCGCATCCGCCTCACACCGATGAAAGAGAGCGACCGCTTTCGCAGCCCACGCCGCCGGCGTCGCACCGGCGATCGTGTCGTCGGCGATGACGTAGATTCCGCCTTCGCTGCTCAATCCCGCCGCGACGATGCCGCAGGCGTCGGCCCGTTTGCCGGACGATGCCGGCGGATCGACCGCGACGACGATGCGGGACAGCGGCGGCGCCTCGCGCGCCCGGCATGTCTCGATCAATGCGCGCGACCAGAGCGCGTCCGGCCGGTCCTCGATGATTTCGCCGTCAAGCTCCTGCCGCCCGAGCCGCGTCCCCGCATAGCGCGCAATGACGTTCTTCAAAAACGTCTGCGACAGATACAACGCATTCGCCTGTGTCGGCGCGCGGGTCACCGCCGTGGACGGGTCCGCCATCAAGCGCCTGATCAGCGGGATCGGCCGTGGCGTCGTCGTGATCAGCTGGCGCGGCCGGCTGCCCAGCCGCAGTCCGAACTGGAGCATGTCGAACGTCGCGTCCGCGTAGCGCCACTTCGCCAGTTCATCCGCCCACGCGCAATCGAACTGCGGTCCGCGCAAACTCTCCGGGTCTTCCGCCGAAAAGGCATAGGCGAGCGCGCCGTTGCTCCATTCGAGACGGCGGCGCGACGGCGTCCAGACCGGACGTTCCGCGCGCGCGTGCACGGCGAGGATGCCGGACACGCCCTCGATCATCACCTCGCGGACATCGTGTTCGCTTTCGCCGATCAGCGCGATCTGACCGGCTTTCGCGGGAGCGAACGGCGCAAGGCCGAGCGCCTGGGCGCGAATCCATTCTGCGCCCGCGCGCGTTTTGCCTGCGCCGCGCCCGCCGATCAGGAGCCACGTCAGCCACGGCTCGCCGTTCGGTGCACACGGAGGCGGTACCTGATGATCGTGCGCGTAGATGTTCCATTGCGACCGCAGATAGCCGAGTTCTGCCTCACTCATCCCCGTCAGTAGAAACAGCTTCTCGTCCGCGGACCATTTGCTCCAGTCGCTGCGAAAGCTCTCGGCGGAATTCGTCGAGGTCGCGGGGCCCATCGTCATGGTCCGGCTTTGCCTTTTGCTCTCCCGCGCGCAGACGCGTCAGTTCTCCGAGCGTCCTGGCGAGACTTGCAAGGGTGCGCGCTCTCTTTTCCGTTTCTGTCCGCTCGCTTGGCGAGGCGCTTGCGCCGACGATGGTTTCGATCTGCGTCAATTCACGCTCGACCGCGCGCGCAACGCGCTCGATGAGCGCGGCGCCGGAGGTATCCGCAACGATGACGGCTTGATTTGGGTTCGTCGGGCTCGGGTCCGGTTCCGTCTGCGCATCCGTCTTTCGCGCTCGCACCGAAGAAGATGCCGGTTTCCTGGTTGCCGATTTCTTGGTTGGCGGCATGAAGGCAATCCCGCGCTGGCGCGGGATCG
>JBEIPX010000544.1:0-2061 GCA_040376815.1 Bradyrhizobiaceae bacterium | reverse complement strand
GGCTGATAGTACCCGGGCTGGCCGCGCCGCCAGGTGTAGCCGTCGAAGTAGAGCTCTTCGCCGGCATAGGTCTGGCCGTAAACCTGCTGACTTTCCTCGGTCCGGCGGTAGGCGCGCTGCTGCGAGGGGTAGACCCGGCGAGGCTGCTCGGCGTCGCCGTACGCGGCCGCATAACCGTCCTCACGCGGGTAGACGACAGTGCCGTCGGCGCTGGCGATACCGCGCTGTACCGGCGCAAGTTCGACCGGCCGGCCCGGCATCTCGCGGCGGGCGATTGTTGCTTCTGGTGCAGCCTTGCGCCGCGCGAGCGCGATCTGCGACGAGCCGCTGAGGGTAACGGTGGTATTCAGTACGCCCTGCTGCTTGACGAGCGCGAACAAGGTCGCTGCGTTCTCGCGTGAGAGCCGCACGCAACCATGCGAGGCCGGATTGCCCAGACGCTTCACTGAATCGGTGCCGTGGATGGCGTGGCCGGATTTGGTGAAAAAGATCGAATACGGCATAGGCGCATCGTCCCACTCCTTCGAGTAGTGATCCT
The DNA here is from genome assembly GCA_040376815.1 of Bradyrhizobiaceae bacterium. Lineage (GTDB taxonomy): Bacteria > Pseudomonadota > Alphaproteobacteria > Rhizobiales > Xanthobacteraceae > SG-bin9. Next base: position 1,523 of record JBEIPX010000544.1, on the reverse strand, counting down.
CTTCCAGGCGGAAGGCCTTGAACGAGCCGTTCGGCGTTTCGTAATTCGGCAGGCCGCTCGACACCGGCCACGTGTATTTCGGCACGCCGTCGACGGCGACGGTCATCTGCTGATTGTTCTTGTCGATGGTGATGCTGACGGCGGCTTGGGCGGCGGAGGCAGCAAACAACGCAAATACAGCAACGAAACCAGATATGACAAGACCAGACACAAACCCGGCAGTGCGGCGCATCGCGCCCTCCAATCGCTCCAGCCCGTCTCCCCACACTCATTAAACACCGGAATAACAACGAGTTCCAGCGCGTCACGATGACGTTCGCGTTAACGATGAACGCTTCAATTGCCATGTTTTCTTCACATCCGAGGCAACCGAAGCGGCTTCCGTGCGTTGTCATGTCACGATAACGATTTTGGCTGAGGAGTGGATGGATGAGGAAGTTGTTGGTACTGGCCGGTGCGCTGATGGTGCTTGCGATGCCGGTCGTGGCTGAGGCGCAGGGCATTGTCGGTGGCGCGCGCGACGGTTCGCGCGAAGGCAATCGGGTCGCGGGCCCTGTCGGCGGTGTGGTCGGTGGCGCAATCGGCGCGGGCGTCGGCGGCGCGGTTGGCGGCGTGAAGGGCGTGCTCGGCATTCCGGATCGCGGTTACCGCAAGACCTATCACCGCAAGCGGCACTATCACCGCCGCCACTACAATCGTTACTAAGCCGAACTGTTGATATTCGTGAACGGCGTGCCGCGACCATCGCGGCGCGCCGTTTACTTTTTCAGCCGGTAGCCGGTCTTGAAGATCCACAGCACCGTGCCGAGGCACAGGGCCAGGAAAAACAGCGTCATGCCGAAGCTGATGCCGACCGGGACGTCCGCGATTTCCGAGAAGCTCCAGCGGAAACCGGAGACCAGATAGACCACCGGATTGAACAGCGTGATCGTCTGCCACACCGGTGGCAGCATGTTGATGGAATAGAAGCTGCCGCCGAGAAACGTCAGCGGCGTGATCACCAGCAGCGGGACGACCTGCAGCTTCTCGAAATTGTCGGCCCAGATACCGATGATGAAGCCGAACAGGCTGAAGGTGACAGCGGTGAGCACGAGGAACGCGATCATCCAGACCGGATGCGCGATCTTCAGCGGCACGAACAGCCCGGCTGTGGCGAGGATGATCAGGCCGAGAATGATCGACTTGGTCGCGGCCGCGCCGACATAGCCGATGGCGATTTCGAGCGGTGAGATCGGCGCCGACAGAATTTCATAGATCGTGCCGACGAACTTCGGGAAGTAGATGCCGAACGAGGCGTTGGTGATGCTCTGCGTCAGCAGCGACAGCATGATCAGGCCCGGTACGATGAACGTTCCGTAGCTGACGCCTTCGATCTCGGTGATGCGCGAGCCGATCGCGGCGCCGAACACGACGAAGTACAGGGAGGTCGAGATCACCGGCGAGATCACGCTCTGCATCAGCGTGCGCCATGTGCGCGCCATCTCGAATTTGTAGATGGCTTTGATGGCATGGACGTTCATTGC
>JBEIPX010000558.1:0-1948 GCA_040376815.1 Bradyrhizobiaceae bacterium | reverse complement strand
CGGGTGGCGCGGCGCGGCTTCGGGCGCACCAGCGCTTCCTTGATCAGTTCGACCAGCCGGTCGATCGCGTCCGCGCGGTTTCGCTCCTGCGTGCGGAAGCGCTGCGCATGAATGACAATCACGCCGTCCTTGGTCATGCGCTGGCCGGCGAGCGTGGCGAGGCGACCCTGCGCATCCTCCGGCAGCATCGCCTTGTGCACGGGATAGCGCAGCTGCGCCGCGGTCGAGAGCTTGTTGACGTTCTGCCCGCCGGGGCCGGACGCGCGCACGAAATCGATATCGATGTCTTTTTCGTCCAGGCTGATGGAGTGCGAGATGCGGATCATGAAATCTTCTCCGCCTCATCCTGAGGAGCGATCCGTCAGGATCGCGTCTCGAAGGACGAGGCGGCCCATGCTTCGAGACGCGCGCAAAGGTGCGCGCTCCTCAGCATGAGGCCGAGTGTGATTTGAAGCAATACGAAGAAAGAGATTACGCTTCCGCGACGTACTTTTTCGCGAGGATTTTGCCTTCCTCCACCGCCGGCTGGTCGAACGCGTCTACACCCAGCAGGTGTGCGCCGATGATCGTCTCGAGCATGAAGTGCATCAGCATTTCGCCGAGTGAGGATTCATTCAGTGTGTCGATGTGGAAAGTCCGCACCGGGCAGCCGTTCTTCGCTAGCGTCTCGGCGGTGGCGCGGCCCTGCGCCGCGACGAGATCGCCGATGGTCTTGCCGCCAAGCGCCGCCTCGTTGCTGAACTTCGCCAGATCGTCCGGCATGTGCGGACCCTTGCCCTTCACGCTGGTGGTGATCACCGTGAACAGCTTGTCGCGCGGCCCGGCGATGAAAAGCTGCAACTGGCTGTGCTGGTCGACCGGGCCGAGCGCAGCAACCGGCGTCGTGCCCTTGCCATCTTTGCCGACGCTCTCGGCCCAGAGCTGGACATACCACTTCGCGAAGCGCTCCAGCCGGTCCGCGTAGGACATCAGCACGGTGATCGGCTTGCCGTTGGATTCGGCCAGCGCGATCGACAGCGCGGCGCCAAGCGCCGACGGCACCTCGGCCGCAGGCTTGCCGGCAAGCACCGGCGCCAGCGCCTTCGCCGCACCCTCGCGGATGCGCTTGATGTCGAGACCGGCGACTGCCGCGGGCAGCAGGCCGACATTGGTCAGCACCGAGAAGCGTCCGCCGACGCCGGTGTGATGCTCCAGCATCTCGACCTTGTGGGTTTCAAGCAGTTGACGGAGGCCGTTGACCTTGCCGGATTTGCTCGGCTCGGAGAGGCCCATGAACAGCGCCGGAATCTTCGCTTCGAGCCCTGCGCGCTTCACTGCGTCGAGCGCCGCCATGGTCTGCATCAGCGTTTCGCCGGTGCCGCCGGATTTCGACACCGCGACGAACTTCGTCGTCGCCAGCGGCAACTTGGCGAGCAACTCGGCGTAGGTTTGCGGATCGAGGTTGTCGAGGAAGTGCAGGCGCGGGCCCTGGCGCAGCAGCGCGAGGCCGGGCACGTTGTAGTCGGCGAGCTGCAGCAGCGCCTGCGCACCGAGGCTCGAACCCCCCGTGCCGAGGAAAACGATATCGGTGGCGTTCTCGCGCAGCTTGGCAGCCGCCTGCTCGATGCCGGCGATATCCTTGCGCTCCTCCGGCAGCCGCAGCAGCGGCAGTTCGCCGTCCGCATGCCGTCCGCGCAACCATTGCAGGGCCGGTTCAGCGCGCTTCAGCGCGGCGTCGAGCGTCTCGCGGGCAATACCGTGCTCGCCGATCCTGTCAGCGCGCGCGAGATCGATCGACTGGACAACGGACATGCCTTGCTCCGATTGAGATTTGACGATGGTGGCGGCGTGCCGATCGAAGAGGATTTTGAAGACCAAACGATGGCTCCCGCGAGGGTTGCGAGGTGGGCAATTCACTAACGGTATTAGCCCACGCGCGTTCCCGCCGCAAAGGGTTGCGGCGGGGTCT
>JBEIPX010000145.1:0-7291 GCA_040376815.1 Bradyrhizobiaceae bacterium | reverse complement strand
CTTGCCCGGTGCGTGCTCGGCGCAGGCGGCTTCAACCGCATCCTGACTGCCGGCATCCATTCGCGCCGGTGCACCGGCCCGCAAGCGCTTGACGGTCACGGCGCATGGACCGCGCTGTGAGAATTCAGCAGCAAATGCGTGCAGCAGAACTTCGAGCCGCTCAACGACGCCGGGATCGTCATCGCGGATCTGGAACAGCATCGCCGCCGCGCCGGGAATGATACTGGGTGCGCCCGGTTCGAGCGTGATCCGCCCGGTCGTCCAGACGGTTCGCGGACCGCACGCTTCCGGAAACTGCTCGTCGACAGCGACGCAGAATTTCGCGAGCGCGAGCCCTGCATCGCGACGCACCGCCATGCGTGTCGTCCCGGCATGATTCTGCGCGCCGGTGAACGTGATCTCGTACTGCCAGATGCCGACAATCGATGTGACGATGCCGATGGCGAGATTGCCGGCTTCCAGCGTATCGCCCTGCTCGATATGCGCTTCGAGGTAGCCGATATGGCGGCCCGGCTCATGAAGCAGGCGTGGTCGTGCAGAAAGACCCGCGTCCTTGATCGCCTGCCGCATCGGCCGCCCATCGGTACGATCGCGGGCGGCATCGATCTCGTCTTCGCTCACCGCGCCGATGTAGGAACGGCTGCCCATCAGCGAACCGAAATGCCCCTCCTCATCGCTCCACGACGCGACCTCAATACTCCCGTGCAGATCAGAAGCATTCAGCACACGCGCGGCCTCGAGCGCATAGATGACGCCGAGCGGTCCATCGAGCCAACCCGCCTGGTTCTGGCTTTCGAGGTGCGAGCCCGTCAGCAGCCGTGGCCCCGGCCGATCGCTGCGGCCCAGCACGTTGCCGATGCCGTCGACCTCCGGTGTCAGTCCGGCGTCGGGCATCGCGGCCATCAGCCATTCCAGCGATCGCATATGTTCTGCGGAGAACGTCGGCCGGTGGACGCCCGTCTTGTACGCGCCGAACTTGCGCAATGCGTTGAGATCGGCGAGCACGCGCGCGCCGTTCGCTTCCAAGCGAGCCTCAGGCATGGGTTACGACCTTCAGCGCCTCGGAGCGGATATCCTCGACCAGCCGCTCCTTCAATGCGACGAATTCCGGCGTCGTCTTGATCTTGTAGGAGCGCGGGTGCGGCAGATCGATCCGGATGTCGGTCTTGATGCGTCCCGGACGGGCGCTCATGACGACGACACGACTGCCGAGGAAGATCGCTTCCTCGATGTCGTGGGTAACGAACAGCACCGTCTTGCGGTCGCGCTCCCAGATACCGAGTAGCATTTCCTGCATCAACGCGCGTGTCTGGTTGTCAAGCGCGCCGAAGGGTTCATCGAGCAGCAGGATCTTCGGATCGTTGGCGAGCGCGCGCGCAATCGCGGTGCGCTGCTGCATGCCGCCCGACAACTGCTTCGGCCAGTGATTTTCGAAGCCGCTGAGCCCGACCTGATTGATGTAGCTGCTCGTAACCTTGTCGCGGGCAGCCGACGGCGTGCCACGCTCGCGCAAGCCGAACGCAATGTTCTCGCGCACCGTCAGCCACGGAAACAGCGTGTAAGCCTGAAACACCATGCCGCGATCCGCGCCAGGACGCGTCACCGGTTGGCCATCGAGAAGCACTCTTCCCTCGGTCGCTTCATCGAGACCGGCGACGATGCGCAGCAGGGTCGACTTGCCGCAGCCCGATGGGCCAAGAATGGTGATGAAATCGTTGTCGCCGATGGTCAGGTTGATCGGCTCGAGCGCACGCGTGGCGTTGCCGCCGTGACGCGCCGGGAATGTCCGCGAGACGTTTTCGATCTTCAGCTTGCTCATGCGAACTTCCACGGAAACAGCCAGGCATTGAACGCCTTGAACAGGAAATCCGACGCCAGTCCGATCAAGCCGATGACGATAATACCGAAGATGATCTGCCCGGTGTTCAGCAGCGCCTGGCTGTCGACAATCATGTGGCCGATGCCCGACGACGAACCGATCAGCTCGGCAACGATGACGTACGTCCATGCCCAGCCGAGCACGAGACGCAGGATCTCCGCGATCTCCGGCGCTGCGGACGGAAACAGCACACGGCGGATGATGCCGTCGTCGTTCGCGCCCAGCGTATACGCCGCCTCGACGAGATCGCGCCGCGTATTCCCGACGGCGACGGCGACCATCAGAATGATCTGGAAGACCGAGCCGATGAAGATGACCAGAAGCTTTTGCAGTTCGCCGATTCCCGCCCACAGGATCAGCAGCGGGATGAAGGCCGACGCCGGCAGATATCGCGCAAATGACACGAACGGTTCGAGAAAGGCTTCGATCGGCTTGTAGGCGCCCATCAGCGCGCCGAGCGGCACGGCGATGATCGCGGCCAGCACGAAGCCGCCAACGACACGCCAGACAGTCATGCCGATATCGTAAAGAAAAGCGTGCTTGACCAGCAGCAGCCACCCCTCCTCGACCATGACCAACGGATTGGCCAGGAACGTCTTCGAGACGTAACCGCCGAATGTCGCCCACGCCCAGAGGGCGACGAACAGGACGAAAAACGCGAAGCCATACGTGACACGCTGGCCGGTGGTCACTGGCTTGAGAGGGCGCATGGCAATCCGGATAAAACGAGCCAAAAGAAACGAAGCCGAACAAGCGGCGCCCCTTCCTGTCACTGCGGCAGGAAGGGGCGCAGCGGATTACTTGATGTAGCTGGTATCGACGATGTCTTCGATCTTCGGAATCGCCTTGATGATCCCGATTTCCAGCAGGAGCTCGGCAGCCTCCTTCGAGAAGGTCTGGAACTCGCCGGCGAAGAACTTCTGGTTCGCCGCCTTGTCCTGCCAGCGCAGATACTTTGCCGAGTTGCCGAACTGCTCGCCCGACTGGCGCACGTCGGCGCCCATGATTTCATAGGACTTCGCCTGATCCTTCGAGATCATCTCGACCGCCTCGAAGTAGCTGTCCGCCAGTGCCTTCGCCGCCTTCGGGTTTTCAGTGAGGAATTTCGGCGTGCAGCCGAACGTATCCATGATCATCGGATAGTCGAGCGTGGTCGCAATGATCTTGCCTTTGTCCGGCGCAGCGCGCACCGTCGAGAGATACGGCTCATAGGTCATTGCCGCATCGTTCTGTCCCGCAACAAAGGCTTGCGCCGCCGCCGCCGGCTCCAGATTCACCACCGTCACGTCCTTCACCGACAGGCCGTTCTTCTTCAGCATCCAGGCGAGCGTGAAGTACGGCGCAGTGCCAGGCGCGGATGCCGCGACCGTCTTGCCCTTCAGCTCCTTGATCGCGGTCACGTTGTTACGCACGGCCATGCCGTCCGCACCGTAGCTCTTGTCGAGCTGGAAGATCTGCTTGGTGGCAACGCCGTTCGCATTCCACGCGATCCAGGTCTCGACCGTCGTCGCCGCGCACTGGATATCGCCGGAGGCGATCGCGAGGTGACGATCCTTCTGCGGGATCTTCTTGATCGTCACATCAAGTCCGTTCTTCTTGAAGATGCCGGCGGCGTTCGCGAGCGTCAGCGGCGCGAAACCGGTCCAGCCCGAGATGCCGATGCCGACCTTGGTTTCCTGCGCGAGCGCCGGCGACGCTATCGCGAGCGCGGCTGCGATGATGATTGTCTGTTTGATCTTCATGGTCTTCCCCGTTGTTGACACTAAACGTCTCACTTCAAATTTTCTTATGCTGCCTGCCTGCCCTTGAAGCGCGCGACGAGCTGATGCTCCTGTCCGGGATAGACGAGCCGGACCGCGGTCAGCGTTTGTCCGTTGCGCCACGTGCGGCGGTTGATGACGAGGCAAGGAGAACCCTCGGCAGTATGCAGGGTTTTCGCGATCTTGTCGTCCGCCCCAATCGCCGCAATGCGATGCTCGGCTTCAGACCATGGAACGTGTGCGAGCAGCCACGATCCGGCGGAGTCGCGCGAGAAATCGGCGCGTGCCGCTTCCGGTACCGCATCGAGGTTGATCAAGCGGCTTTCCTTTGCAAACGGGATGCCATCAGCGGAGTGACAGGCTTCGAGCGCCAATACGTCGCAGGCCTCCGTCACGCCGAGCCAGGTCCGGTCGCCGCGGTTTGCCTCCCGCCGCCGCCGTGACAAAAGCTGGTAGTCATAGCGCCGACCGAGCGCGGTGATCTCGGCGCGGATGTCGGTAATCTCCAGCACCGCCGAGAGCACCTGCGGGCGGCGAACGAACGATCCCGCGCGCTTGCGGCGCTGGATCAGATCGGCCTGCGCCAGTTCGGTCAGCGCCTTGCTCACCGTCATCCGCGAGCAGTCGTAGCGCTTCATCAGCTCATGCTCGGACGGAATGCGGTAACCGGGCGGCCATTTTCCCGACAGGATGCGCCGCTCGATATCGGTGCGGATGCGCTTGTAGAGCGTCGGCGGACTGGAGCGCGTTGCGGTCACGAGCGTCATGGCATCAAGTCCACGAGCGCTGCGTTGTACGCACGTTTCGTCTGATCGCGAAGATGATGCCGCCCGCCCTGCACCACCTTGATGCCCCCTGCCCAAACGCAATCGACGGCATCGCGGCCACCCGCAAAAATCCAGCCATCGAGAATGACGTCGCCGCTGCGGCCCATCAGCGACGGATGAGCAGCGTCCAGCGTGACGATGTCCGCACTCTGACCCGCCGCGAGACCGGTGGCGCCCTGCGCCAGCGCTGCCGCTCCGCCCGCAACAGCGCCATCGAACAGCGCACGCCCGGTCGAGATATCCGCGCCTCCGGCCAGCACATTGCGCTCGCGGAATTTCAGCCGCTGGCCGTATTCGAGCTGACGCAGCTCGTCGGTCACGCCCACCAGAATGTTTGAATCCGTTCCCACTGCGTACACACCGCCTTCAGCCTTGAACTCACGTGCAGGAAATATGCCGTCGCCAAGGCTGGCTTCCGTGATCGGACAAAGCCCCGCGGTCGCGCCGGATCGCGCCAGTGCCGAGGTTTCCTTTTCCGTCATATGAGTTGCGTGGATCAGACACCAGCGCTTGTCGACCGGCATGTTCGCAAGCAGCCATTCTACAGAACGTTGTCCGCTCCAGGCGACGCAATCCTCGACCTCTTTTACTTGCTCGGCCGCGTGAATATGGATCGGCGAATTCCCGGCCAGCGCGACGACGGCCTTCAGCTCATCCGGCGTCACGGCGCGCAGGCTATGCGGTGCAATGCCGAGATTGGCGCCGGGCAGATGCCGGATCGCTTGCCGTGATGCTTCGACAAGCTTCGCAAACTGATCGGCCGAATTGATGAAGCGGCGCTGGCCCGGATGCGGTGGAGCGCCGCCGAAAGTGGCTTGCGCATAAAAACACGGCAGCAGCGTGAGGCCGATGCCCGTCGCGCTCGCGGCGGCGGCGATGCGCTCGGCCATCTCGCCCAGGTTCGCATACGGGGAGCCATCCCGGTCGTGATGCAGATAATGGAATTCACCGACGCGCGTGAATCCCGCTTCCAGCATCTCGACATAGAGGAGCCGGGCAACGGCCTCCATCTGCTCCGGCGACAGCGCAAGGACGAAACGATACATCGTCTCGCGCCAGGTCCAGAATGTGTCCGTCGATGATCCGCGGATTTCCGCCAGCGCAGCCATGCCGCGCTGGAACGCGTGGCTGTGAACGCTCGCCATGCCGGGAATCGCTATCGCATGCCGCTCATCCCTGCGCTCCAGCGACGCATCCGGCGTCACGGACGCAATGACGCCGCCATCGAGAACGATGCGCACGTCGCGGGCCCAGCCTCCCGGCAGCAATGCAGTTTCGATGTGCAACGTCGTCATGCGGCGTTTTCAAGCTGGACAGGCGGCAAGCGGCGAAATAAATAATGTATAGACATAATAAACCTGTCAAGCCTGCCGGCGGAGTTCTCATGGCGGAGCGGTTTGATACGATCTGGCGCAATGCGCGGCTCGCCACGATGGCCGGCGACGCCGATCTCGGCATCGTCGAAAACGGCGTCGTTGCAGCACGAAACGGCCGCATCGCCTACGCAGGAACGTCTGCCGACTTTCCCCTTTCCGCGGACGCGGCCGAACTGATCGACTGCAGCGAGCGCTGGATCACCCCTGGCCTTGTCGATTGCCACACTCACCTTGTTTACGGCGGCAACCGCGCCGTCGAATTCGAGCAACGGCTCGCCGGCGTCAGCTACGAGGAAATTGCGCGCGCCGGTGGCGGCATCGTCTCCACCGTGCGGGCGACGCGAAGCGCATCGGCTGAACAACTCGTCGCGAGCGCACTGCCGCGCCTCGATGCGCTGATCGCGGAAGGCGTGACGACGATCGAGATCAAGTCGGGCTACGGCCTCGATCTCGAAACCGAAACACGCCAGCTCACGGCAGCCCGTGCGCTCGGAGACAAGCGCCATATCGGTATCAAAACCTCGTTCCTTGGCGCGCATGCGCTGCCGCCGGAAGCAAACGGCGACAAGGACGCCTACATCGCTCTCGTCTGCGACCGGATGCTGCCGACGATCGCGCAAGCCGGCATCGCAGACGCTGTCGATGCCTTCATGGAAGGCATCGCCTTCTCGGCGGAGCAGACGGAGCGTGTTTTTCGCGCGGCAAAAGAACTCAACCTCCCGGTGAAATTGCACGCGGATCAGCTATCCAATCTCGGAGGTGCAGCGCTGGCGGCGCGGTATGGAGCGCTCTCGGCGGATCATCTCGAGTACACCGATGAAGCCGGTGTGATCGCCATGGCAAAAGCCGGAACAGTCCCCGTTCTATTGCCCGGTGCTTATTACTTCATTCGCGAGACTCAGAAGCCGCCGGTCGATCTGTTCCGCAAACATAACGCCGGCATTGCGCTTGCGACCGACTGCAACCCGGGCTCGTCGCCCCTCACCTCGCTGCTGCTGGTGATGAACATGGCGGCGACGCTGTTCCGCATGACCGTCGACGAATGCCTGAAGGGCGTGACCCGCGAAGGTGCTCGCGCGCTTGGCTTGCAGCGCGACACGGGAACGCTCGAAGCTGGCAAGTGGTGCGATCTCGCGATCTGGGATATCGAGCAACCGGCCGACCTCGTCTATCGCATCGGATTCAATCCGCTGCACAAACGCGTGTGGAGAGGACGATGACGGAAACGATCGTCGTCATCCCGGGCCAAGTGACGATCGCCGATCTCGCGCGCGTGTGCGCCGGCGCGACGCTCAAGCTTGATCCATCGTGCTGGCCGCGTGTCGAAGCGGCGGCTGACGTCGTCGCCAGGGCCGCGGCCGGATCGGCGCCCGTCTACGGGATCAACACCGGATTCGGAAAACTCGCGTCGCAACGCATTCCTCCCGAGCAGACGGCGACGCTCCAGCG
>JBEIPX010000286.1:0-4647 GCA_040376815.1 Bradyrhizobiaceae bacterium | reverse complement strand
GATGAGCGAGGAGATCGAAAAGACGTGCCTCGATCTCGGCATTGCCGCCGATCGCCTGCATGTCGAGCGTTTCGTCTCCGGTCTCGGCGGCAAGCCGCGGCCGAAGCCCGTGATCGCGCCGGAAGCACCGCCGAAAGCGGTTGCGTCACTGATCGTCGACGGCAAGCGCAAGGATGTTCCGGTTGCCGATGGCGAAGCTGTTCTCGATGCCGCGCTGCGCGCCGGCATGGATCTGCCTTACGCCTGCAAGGGCGGCATGTGCAGCACCTGCCGCGCCAAGGTGATCGAAGGCGCGGCGCAGATGGAGGTGAACTATTCGCTGGAGCCGTGGGAGATCGAGGCTGGCTACGTTCTAACCTGCCAGGCGCATCCGACGTCCGAGCGCATCGTTGTCGACTACGACCAGGTGTAATTGCGTCTACTTGCTCTCGCGCAGCAGCGCGTAGGCGGTCTGCGCCATCGCCGCCGGTTGATCGTCCTTGTCGGTGCGGATCGTCACGTTGCCATAGGCCATCGTCTTGCCGATGCGGACCACGCGAGCTTCGGCCAAGGCATCCGCTTTCAGGACCGGACGCATGAAATGCACGGTCTGGTCGACCGTCGTCATCGGAAGATACTCACCGGCCGCAGCTGAAATCGCAAACACCATGGCGGTGTCGGCGAGACTCATCAGCGCCTGACCGCAAACCACACCGTTGTCGCGGCACAGCCTCTCCGAAAACCGCATCCGCAGGGTCGCGTGTTCGGGCGAAATGCTTTCCACGGACAGATCGAGATCCTGCACCCACGCCGCAAAGACTGTTTTCAACAGCGCATCGGCAGCGGCTTTGTCAAAAGGCATCGATAAGTCCTCAGGCGAGCGTCACGGGCAGGTGGGTGAAACCGCGGAAACGGACACGCCGTGCGCGCTGACCAGAACCGTTCGCGGCATAATTCGGAAACCGCTCGAGGAAGCGGCTGATGGCGATCCGGCCCTCAAGTCGAGCAAGCGCGAGGCCCGCGCAGATATGTGGGCCCGATGCGAAGGCGAGGTGCCGGTTCGGCGCGCGGCCGATATCGAGACGCTCGGGGTCGGCGAACACCTCGGGATCGCGGTTGGCCGCGCCGATGCACAGCGTGACCAGCGTGCCGGGCGGCAGCGCGACGCCGTCGAGCGTGGCGTCCTCGACGACGCGGCGATTGCCGAGCTGGTTCGAGCTCTCAAAGCGCAGAAACTCCTCGATCGCTGTCTTGATCAGTGACGGCTCGTCGCGCAGCCGCTTGCGCTGATCGGGCCAGCGGATCAGAAGTTCGAGGCCGTTGCCGATCAGATTGGTCGTGGTCTCGTGACCCGCGTTGAGGATAAAAATGCAATTCTGGAGCAGCTCGATTTCGCTGAGCCGTTCATCGCCTTCTCCCTGAATGAGGCGCGTGAGCACATCGCGATCGGCGTCGCCGGGATTGCGGCGGCGCTCGGTGACCAGTTTGCGCAGATAGTCGAGAAAATCACGTACGGCCGTTTCGCCGCGCGCCTGCTGTTCGGGCGTGAGGAACGGTTCGAGTGCGCCGAGGATCGCCAGCGACCAATCGCGCAGCGGCCCGCGCTCCTCATGCGGAATCGCAAGCAGATTGCCGATCACTTCGATCGGAATGGCGGACGCAAAATCCTCGATCAGGTCGACGTCACCTTTCGCGGCCATGTTGTCGAGCAGGCGATCCACCAGCGTGATAAGGCCCGGCTCCATTTCGCTGATGGCGCGGGGATTGAGCGCACCTGCGATCAGCCGCCGGACGCGGCTGTGCAGCGGCGGATCGCTGAAAACAAGACTCGTGGTGTGGTGCTGGAACAGCAGCGAGTCCGTGCCGTACTTCGGACCGAACTCGACCTTCTTGTCCGAGCTGAAGCGCGTCGTATCCTTGTAGATCGCTTCGAGATCACGATGCCGCGTCAGGAACAGCGAGCCATCCGGCATGCGGTGGATCGGATCATGCTCGCGCAGCGTGCGATAGGTCGGGTAGGGGTCGTCATAAAAGGACTGCGGCAAATCCTTCAGCGAAAAGTCACGGGCCAGCGCCTCCGCTGAAGGCGCTTTGGCGGCGACGATATCGGACGGAATCATGACCGTCGCCTCCGTTCAGGCGATGATCTCATTGATCTGCACGACCGCCTGCGCGTCAGTGAACTTCGCGATGTCGGCAAAGATCTCCTTGCCGTGCGCCTTGCCCGCGGCCTTGAAGTCATCCATCGAGCCGAAGGTGAGCAGCGCCGTCATCTGATAGTCCGGAGCGCTTCCGTCACCCTTGGCGAGACCCTTGATGACCTTCGCGTCCTTCAGGCCGTGCTGGGTCCAGCGATCGCGGACCAGCGGCATATGCGTCTTGAGATAGTAGTCGGTATCGAACTTCTTGCCGGCCGGATACATCACAGTGACGAGGATCATGGTGCTTCTCCCGTTTCGCTTTCTTGTTAGCAGCTTTTTTCGCTTCAATAGCCTTGCTTCAGCTTTTAGGCCGAACGGCATTCATCGTGAGCAGTTCGTAGGTTGCGGCAGTCTCGTCCTTGTCGGTGAGAATTTCCACATCCCAGCGAACTTCGCCGTATTGCTTGTTGCGGGGCGACTTCTCCTTCGCAGTGAGGCGCACCTTGATGGTTTCGCCCGGCTGCAGCGGTTTCACAAATCGCAGCGAATCGAGGCCGTAGTTTGCCAGCACCGGGCCCGGATCGGGATCGACGAACAGGCCGGCGGCGAACGACAGCAGCAGGTAGCCATGCGCGACGCGGCCGGGGAAGAAGGGGTGCCCCTTCGTCGCCTCTTCATCCATGTGCGCATAGAACGTGTCGCCGGTGAAGTGCGCGAAGTGTTCGACATCGTCGAGCGTGACGGTGCGGTTCTTCGAGAAGAACGTCTGGCCGATGTCGAGGTCTTCGTAGTGGTAGCGGAAGGGATGCTTGCCCTTCTCGATGATCGGCGCACCTTTCATCCAGCGGCCGGTGACCGATGCCAGCATCGCGGGTGAGCCCTGCACGGCCGTGCGCTGCATGTAGTGATAGACGCTGCGGATGCCGCCGAGTTCTTCGCCGCCGCCCGCGCGTCCGGGGCCGCCGTGTATCAGATGCGGCATCGGCGAGCCGTGGCCGGTTTGTTCCTTGCCGCAATCGCGGTCGATCAGCACGAGCCGGCCGTGGAAGCTGCCGATGCCGAAGGTGAGATCGCGGGCGAGGGTAGCATCATGGGTATAGACGGAGGCGACGAGGCTGCCACCGCCGCGATTGGTCAGCGCAATGGCTTCATTGATGTCGCGATAACCCATCACCGTGCTGACCGGGCCGAATGCTTCGATCGAATGAACATTCGTAGCTCTGATCGGGTCAGCACAGTGGAGCAGCAACGGCGGCAGGAATGCGCCCTTGGCTGCTTCGCCACCCTCGACCGCGAAATGCTCGGGATCGCCGGCGACGAGCTGGGCTTCCTTCCGCAGCGATTCCACATGCGCGAGGACGTCCTTGCGCTGACTGAGGCCAACCACAGGCCCCATGCGGACGCTCTCAAGTTCCGGATTGCCGATGGTGACTTTCGCCAGCCGCTCGCGCAGGGCCGCGATGACGGCATCGACATGCGCAGCCGGGGCAAGGGCGCGGCGGATCGCGGTGCACTTCTGCCCGGCCTTGACCGTCATTTCCTTGGCGACTTCCTTGATGAACAGATCGAACTCCGGCGTGCCCGGCGCCGCATCGGGCGCGAGGATCGCCGCGTTCAGTGAATCGCGCTCGGCGACGAAGCGCACGGCCTCGCGCGCGATCACCGGATGCCGTTGCAGTTGCTCCGATGTGCTGGCTGATCCCGTGAAGGAGACGAGGTCCTGACAGGTGAGATGGTCGAACAGATCGCCGGTCGAACCTACCAGGAACTGGAACGCGCCCTCCGGCAGAATCTTGGAGTCCGCGATCATCCGCGCCAACGCATGGGCCACATAGGATGTCACGGTCGCGGGCTTCGTCACGACCGGCACGCCGGCGAGGATCGCGGGAGCCAGCTTCTCCAGCATGCCCCAGCAGGGGAAATTGAAGGCGTTGATATGAACCGCGACGCCCTGAAGCGATGTATAGATGTGCTGTCCGGCAAATGTGCCGGTCTTGCCGAGCACTTCAGGTCCGCCGTCGATCAGGAACGTGGCGTTCGGCAGTTCGCGGCGGCCCTTGCTGGCGTAGACGAACAGCGTGCCGATGCCGCCATCGATATCGATCATGTTGTCGGTGCGCGTCGCGCCGGTCTGGAATGACAGCTTGTACAGCTGATCCTTCCGTTCGGTCACATACTGCGCGAGGCCCTTCAGCAGGTCGGCGCGCTGATGAAAACTCAGTCGCCGCAGGTTCTTTCCGCCCGTGGTTCGTGCGTAGGCGAGCATCTCGCGCATGTCGAGCCCGCCGCTGGTCGCCTCGGCCACAACATCGCCGCTGACGGCACTGCGGACTTCGACGAGCTCACGCCCGGCGACCCATTTTTCCTTGACGAGGCTTTCGAGCTTCATGTGATTTTGCTTCTTGCTGGTGTGGAGGTCAGAGACATTCAGCGGCTTGCGGCGGAGCGTTTGGCCAGCTTGACCGGTTGCTTGAGAATGTTGACCGAGCCGTCGGTAATGAGCTTCGTCACGATGTCGGCGTAGTCG
>JBEIPX010000226.1:0-5567 GCA_040376815.1 Bradyrhizobiaceae bacterium | reverse complement strand
GGGCGCGCCCCCCCGCCCCCAACTCCCGCACCTTGGGCGATTACGCCCGACACCGCCTATGGCTATGACGCCAGCGGCAAGACGTTCATCTACAAGATGGGCACCAACAACGCGAAGTCGCTGCTCTCCGGCGCGAAGAAAGTGAAGAAGAACACGTTCTTCTTCATCGGCGCGAACGGGCAGCTGTACATGAAGACGGAGCCGTTCATCGAAGACGGCAAGTTCAAGTACGGCCCCGGCTAGTCGCCCGAGGCGTTGTGTGTTCCAAAGGGGCCGATCCGGCCCCTTTTTTCGTGCGCATGTCAGTTTCATGACTGATTGAACGCTGTGGTTGAGTATCCACCGCGCACTCTCCTGCCCATTTGTTTTTCCACGTTTTTGTGACCGGAAGCTCAAACATTCAGCAGTTTATCGGTGGAATCCCGCTCCCAACCCACTATGTTGCAATGCAACAAATCACCCCCGCACGAATTGACCCGTGCCACCAACTGAGGGATTCACGCGTGTCGATTGCCGAAAACATCGACTACCTGAAGCGGCTGCCCGGCATCACCCGGCTGATGACCGGCGAAGGCCTCGCCGGCTTCGATGCAGGTGCGGGCCGTCTCAGCGAGGTGCGTGCCCTCGAGCACAATCCGGGCAACCTGCGCATGTTCGCTTATGTGCCGGCAAATCTGCCGAAGCGGCCGGCGCTTGTCGTCGTCCTGCACGGCTGCTCCCAAACGGCGGCGGCCTACGATCACGGCGCGGGCTGGTCGCAGCTCGCCGACCGGCACGGGTTCATCGTGCTGGCGCCGCAGCAACGGCGCGGCAACAACCCGAACCTCTGTTTCAACTGGTTCGCACCGGACGATGTGACGCGCGGCAGCGGCGAGGCTGAATCGATTTACCAGATGGTCGAGCACATCACCCGCGAACACGGGGTCGATCGCAAGCGCGTGTTCGTCACCGGCCTTTCCGCGGGCGGCGGCATGGCATCGGCGATGCTCGCCGCGTACCCCGAGGTCTTTGCCGGCGGCGCGATCATTGCCGGTGTGCCGCATGGCGCGGCGGGCAATCTGCAAGATGCCCTGAACGTCATGTTCAAGGCGCCTCACGTCCCCACGAAGGAACTGGGAAGCCGCGTGCGCACAGCGTCCGCACACAACGGCCCGTGGCCGAAGATTTCGGTATGGCATGGCAGCGCCGATAACATCGTTCATCCGGTCAACGCCGAACACATCGTCAGCCAATGGCTCAGCATCCACGGCCTGCCCGCCGAGCCGATGTTCGAGGACACTGTCGACGGGCATCGCCGTCAGGGCTGGTGGGACGCGAATGGCCGTACCATCATCGAATCCTATTCGATCGCCAACATGGCGCACGGCGTACCGCTCGCGAGCAGCGGCGAGCACGCCGGCCGGCCCGGCCGCTTCATGCTCGATGCGGGCATTCCGTCGTCGCACCATATCGCCGCGTTCTGGGGTCTGACGCGAACCCGGCATTCGGCATCGCGGATCGATGCCGAAGCCGCCGTCTCGCCGCCGCGGAAACTCAATGGCAAGGCGAACGGCAAACCGTCACTTGATCTGCCGGCGAAAGCATCAGGCATGAACGGTGTGATCGATCGCGCCTTGCGCGCAGTCGGTCTCAGGGCATCCGACCGGTAACAGAGATCGTCACCGCTTGCGCTTAGCGGGCTTCAACGCGGCAACATAGCCGGTGGCGGGCTGCTTGGCCCGCTGAGCCAGCCAGCGCGCCACCTCGGCAGCCGCGGTCGGCACGTGCCTGTCACGGCGGACACACACCTTCACCTTCGCGTTCTTCATCCGGCGATCGCTCAACGGAATAGCCACAAGGTTGCCGAGTAGCTGCTCGCGCCAGGTGGCAATGCCTGTGAGGATGGCGACACCCATCCCGGTGCGCGCAAAGCCGCGCAACGACTCGATCGAGTTAGTAACCAGAAACGGCTGCAACTGGAGTTTTGCTGCGCTCGCCGCTTCATCGATCACATGCCGCATTCCAAAGGTCGTATCCGGAAGCGCCAGCCGCCATGAGCTGAGATCGGCGAGCGCCAGCGTCTCTGCCTTTGCGGCTTCATGGGATGGGTTGCAGATCAGAACCAGCGGATCCGAGATTTCAGCAAGCGACGTGACGTTCCGGTTAGGTCGAGGGTCGAATACGACAGCAACATCCGCATCGTCTTCAAGCAGCCGATCGATCAGCTGGTCGGAACTTGCGATCATGACGTCGAACGTCACCGCCGGATGCGCTTTGTTGAAGCCAGTCAGAACCGGATAGACGAAATCGTTGACCATGCCCTCGACCGTCCAGACGCGGACGTGACCGCGCCGCAGCCCCTGAAGGTCATCCAGTGCGGATCGGGCGTGACTGATACCATCGAGCAGAACGCGCGCCGACTTGAGAACGAGATGTCCGGCAGGCGTCAGCAGCATTCCACGCGCCTGTCGCTCGAACAGCTCGACGTTGTATTCGTGTTCGAGGTAAGCGATCTGCCGGCTGATGGCTGATGGCGCGACGTGCAGAGCATCGGCCGCTTCCCGGATCGAACCAAGCCGCGCAACTTTCTCGAAGTATCGATAGCGTGCCAGCGTCATACCGCCTCCAGCTTTTGCCATTCGAAGCGACGGCTGCCTTAGTGATCGGCCATGCCTCGCTTGATCATACGCGTTTCGGCACACGATCGGGAAAAGCGTTGCCGAAACGGCAACAGTAAAGCACGAATATTGAACTTGTTCAGCCGGAAAGCAGGCCGCATGACTCGCGGCAGATGAAAACGCTAGCGATGCGATCGAGCACGACGATATGTCGGTCGCCGCGAATGGATGAACCATGCGCAAATACGACACGGGCATTGCTGAAGGCGGTTATCGCTACATTCCGGCGGTGTTTCAGTATTCTGGTGGCGTCGCGACCGAATCCGGTTACCGGATCGAACGTGTGCGCCTTTTCAGACCAATTCCGATCACCGAAGGCTTCGATGCGATCGACCGGCAACTGAAGCAGGCAGGCCGCCCCCTCTCCGCATTTTGCGCATGCGAACTGCGATCGCCGGCACCGCTCACCGAAACCGCATTCGACGACTTCAATCGCGCGTATGCAGCCAGGCTCGACTCGTGGGGACTGATGAAAGGCGACGTCAATCCGGTCGCCCGGACGAACGTCTGTCCGGAGATCGGCGGACCTTCCGAGGTCATGCTGTACGCGTTCTCATACACCGTGCCCGATGCAGGTGCAGCGCGGCCGAGCTTCATCATTGCCGGCAGCGGCGAAGCGCCCGAAGGGCAACTCAATTATCGCGATCACGCCATTCGCCTGAACGACCGCTCGACCGAGGGTCTCCGCCTCAAGGCAGACTGGGTGCTCGGCGAAATGGAAGCGCGGCTGCGTTCCTTGAATGTCGGATGGGCCGACAGCACTGCCACGCATGTCTACACCGTGTACGGCATCGACGCGTCGCTGGCGGAAATACTGGCTGCACGCGGAGCTAGCCAGAACGGATTGTCGTGGCATTTCTCAAGACCGCCAGTGATCGGTCTCGACTACGAAATGGATGTTCGCGGCGTCTTCCACGAGGTGATGGTATGACGCCGCTCGCGGGCAAGATCGCACTCGTCACCGGCGGGACACGGGGGATCGGCTTCAGCATCGCGCGCCGTTTCCTTCAAAAAGGCGCGAGCGTTGTACTCTCCGGCACCTCGCGCGCGAGTGTCGCGACGGCTCTGGAGAAGCTACGAGCCGAAGGAAGCGTTGCCGGTCATGTGTCGGACCTGTCGCTTCCCGAAAGTGGCGCGGCCCTCGTCGCGTCGGCTGTCGAGCGCTTCGGACGCATCGATGTGCTGGTGAACAACGCCGGCATTTCGACGGGCACAAGCGTCTGGGAAACAGGTATCGAGGAGTGGGACCGGGTTCACAACACCAATCTGCGCTCCACTTTCTTTGTGTCGCAGGCCGTGGCCAAGTTGATGGCCGGGCAAAAGGGCGGGAGCATCGTCAACGTATCGTCGATCGCCGGACAGAATGGCGGTCTGGCTGCGAGTCCGGCGTACGCATCAGCAAAGGCTGCCGTTATCGGATTGACCCGGTCGCTGGCGAGACGCCTCGCCGAGCACGGCATCCGCGTTAATTGCGTTGCACCCTCCGATATTGAAACCGACGCGACAGCAGGGTGGCCGCAAAATCTGCGCGATCGGCTGAACGCCATCACACCGCTGGGCCGGTTTGGCAGCGCGGAGGAAGTGGCGGGCGCCGTCACGTTCCTCGCGAGCGATGACGCGAGCTACATCACCGGCCAAACCCTTTCGATCAATGGCGGGGCTTACTTGAGCTGAGTGAGAGAGCACCGTGTTGCCAACTACCGGGGGATCGACATGACAATCACGCGACGCAGTTTGGTAATGGCAGGACTAACAGTACCGTTCGTCGCTCACGCGCAGACGGCATGGAAGCCGAGCCAGGCGATCCGACTGGTGGTTCCGTTCGCTCCGGGAACGGCCATGGATCCTGTCGCCCGGTTCGTTCAGGACCACTTCCAGAAAACGCTTGGCGTTCCCTTGATCATCGACAATCGCCCCGGGGCGGCGACCCTGATCGGAGGCATGGACGTCCTGCGGTCACCACCGGATGGCCACACGCTGTTCATGATGGCGAACAGTTTCGCTGCCAACGTCACGCTTCGCGCTGAAAAAACGAGCACATGGCCGAATGCATTTCAACCAGTGGTGATGGCAACGATCGTGCCGCATGTTCTCACGCTTGCGCCCGGCATCGCGGCGGACTTCAAGGGATTTGTCGACTATTGCAAACGCCCCGGCAACGCAGCGATCTACGGGTCACCAGGAATCGGCACCTCGCTTCACCTGGGCGCAGAACAGTTCTGCCAGCTCAGCGGCATCAAGGCCACTCACGTCGCATACAACGGAACTGCGCAGCTCATTCAGGATATCATGTCGGAGCGCGTTCATTTCATGTTCGGCAATCTGCCGGATGTCGTTCAGCCGGCGAAGGAAAAGCATCTGGTGCCCGTAGCCGTTGCAGCGCCGCGGCGTGTGCGCGACTTGCCGGACGTCCCGACGCTCGGCGAACTGGGATTCCCGCAAGTTCTGTCGGATAGCTGGTTCGGCGTAGTCGTCCGCGCCGAAGTTCCGGAGATTGCGAGGCAGACGCTGGAGCGCGTCTGGATCGAAGCGCTGACGCAGGCCGGCATTCGTCAAAAGCTGGAAGGCCTGGGCTATGAGGTCCTCGCACTACCCGGCGCCGAGTTCGGTGCCACGATCCAGAAATACGTTCGCGTCTATGCCGAGGTGATCAAGACCGCGAATATTCGCGTGGAGTAAACACAGCAAAATAGATCAGCGCCAGGCGAACACCGGCTGTTCGAGATCGGCGACGCGGGTGATGCGTCCCGCCAGCACTTCGCGAAACTGGTAAAGTAGCGCCGCGGTCGGCGCATGGATCTGCTGGCCGAGAATGTTGATGCGGACCACACGCCGCTCACTTTCCGGAATACGGGTGAAGCTCACCTTCTCGATCGGCGCGATATCACTGATCGGAATCCGGTAGATCGC
>JBEIPX010000395.1:0-3421 GCA_040376815.1 Bradyrhizobiaceae bacterium | reverse complement strand
TCGATCTCGATTTCGTGCAGGACAACCACTCGAAATCGGCGCGCGGGGTGCTGCGCGGGCTGCACTATCAATTGCCGCCAAAAGCGCAGGGCAAACTGGTGCGGGTGCTCGCGGGCGAAATCTTTGACGTCGCCGTCGATGTGCGCAAGGGCTCGAAGACATTCGGCCGCTGGGTCAGCGCTACCCTCTCGGCCGAGAACAAGCAGCAGATGTGGGTGCCCCCCGGCTTCGCCCACGGCTTTCTGACGATCTCGGAGACGGCGGAAGTCCTCTACAAAACTACGGACTTCTACGCGCCCGCGCATGAGCGCTGCATTGCGTGGGATGACCCGACGCTCGGCATCACCTGGCCGCTGCGCGAGAAGCCGACGCTGTCGCCCAAGGATGCGCAGGGGTTAGCGATGAACACAGCCGAGACGTTCGCCTAGACTACTCTCCATAGCTGCGCAGCCGCTCGAGATCGACGATCGAGACGCCGCCGTACTCCAGCCGCAGCAGTCCTTCCTTCTCCAGCGTCTTGAGACACTGGTTGGCGTTCTGCCGCGAGATGCCGGAGAGCGCGCCTAATTCTTCCTGCGTGATTTCGAGGTGCCGTGCCCCATCCGGATACAGAATGGGATTGAACAGCGAGGCGATACAGCGCGCGAGGCGTGCCGTCGCATCCAGCATGCGGTCGTGTTCGAGCAGCCCCATGAACTGGCCGAGCCGCTCGTTGAGCTGGCCGACCAGGAAGCGATTGAAGCCGACGCTGTTCTCGAATAGCCAATGAAAGGTGGCGCGATCCATCATGGCGATCCGCGAGTCGCGCAAGGCGACAATGTCGTAGCGGCGCGCCTCGTTCTTCAGCACGGTGCCTTCGCCGAACCACGCACCCGCGGTCATCCCGGTAAAGCTGATGGCCTTGCCGTCGCGCGAGACGTTGCCGATCCTGACCAGCCCGGTGATCACGCCGGTCCAGTACTCGAACTGGTCGCCGCGCATGCAGATGAACTCGTTGGCCGCAAACGATTTCTCGACGATGCCCGCGCGCGCGACGCCGATCTCCTGCTCGCTCAGCCCGCGCGACCATGACGCGATACGTTTCAGGTAATCCGCAGAGATCATTCCGTTCGGCCGCGCACTCAGCCCCAACATCAGCATTCCGCCCGCCAGTCAGCCGCAATGTACAATGTTCGCACGTCGCGGCGGCGTCCTTTCTTCCCGGTATATTGCACTGCACCCACGGTTTTCAGAGAATTTCCCGCGGCAAACCGCCTCGCCGCAGGAATTTGCCGGAAGAATTGTCGGGCAAAAGACATTTCCAGCCTCATCTTTGTCCTAGGCTCCCCGGCAATTGATCAACACGGTCCGATGGCCGGCGGAAACGATCCGGCCAAACGTGTCCGATAGCCGATGGAACTGCTCAATACGGACACTCAATCGCAAACGCCACGGATGATGATGGCGAGCGCGACCGCAAGATCGAGCCCAGCCTTGCTCCGCTTGGCGGTTTCGTGATTTGCGGGCAAAATCCATAACTTGAACAGGCTTGATTAAACAGGCTTGGCCGCGTCAAGCGGCACGTCTTTAGTCTCGGGCGACATACGCCCGACAAGAGCGCACAAATGCGCCGAACGGGGAGGACTGGTTTGGAACACGCATTAGAGGTGCGCGGCGTTTCTTTGCGCTTCGGGGGCGTTCACGCGCTCACCGACGTGAGCTTCAGCGTGAAGGAAGGCGAGCTGTTTTCGATCATCGGTCCGAACGGCGCCGGTAAGACGTCGATCGTCAACTGCATCTCCGGCCGCTACACGCCAACCGAAGGCCGTCTTTTCTATCATGGCAAGGACATCACCGGCCTGAAGCCGAATGCACGCGCCGGTCTCGGCATCGGCCGCACGTTCCAGAACCTCGCGCTGTTTCACCATATGAGCGTGCTCGACAACATCATGGTCGGCCGCCATCACCTCCTGAAGAACAATTTCCTCACCGGCTCGCTCTACTGGCTCACCGGTGCGCGCCGCGAAGAGCTGCAGCATCGCGAGAAGGTCGAGGAGATCATCGACTTCCTCGACCTCCAGCCGGTGCGCAAGGCCGTTGCCGGCACGCTGCCTTACGGCCTGCGCAAGCGCGTCGAACTCGCGCGCGCCATGGCGCTCGAACCGAAACTCATTCTCCTCGACGAGCCGATGGCCGGCATGAACTTCGAAGAGAAGGAAGACATGGCGCGCTACATCGTCGACCTGAACGAGGAGTTCGGCATGACGGTGATGATGATCGAGCACGACATGGGCGTGGTGATGGATATCTCCCACCGCGTGGTGGTGCTCGACTTCGGCAAGAAGATCGCCGAAGGCGATCCGGGCGCCGTGCTCGCCGATCCGCACGTCAAGCGCGCGTATCTCGGCGAAGAAGATGAAGTGCTGGTCGGCCCGGACGATGTCCCGGCACCCGTGGAGGCCCGCGCATGATGGATTATCACGCCCGCGTCGCGAAAGCCGACACGTTCCCGAAGATCCTCCGGCTGAATGCGAAAGAGCACGGCCAGCAAATCGCGCTGCGCGAGAAGGATCTCGGCCTCTGGCGGCCGTTCACCTGGAACGATTACCAGACCCGCGTGCGCGATTTCGCGCTCGGCATGGTCGAACTCGGTCTCGGCAAAGGCGACGTGATCGGCATCATCGGCGACAACCGGCCCGATTGGGTCGCGGCGGAAGTGGCGGCGCATGCCATCGGCGGCATGAGTCTGGGCATGTATCGCGACGCGCTCGACGAGGAAGTCGCGTATCTCCTGAACTACGGCGAGACCAAGATCGTCTTTGCGGAAGACGAAGAGCAGGTCGACAAGCTGCTCGGGATCGGCGATCGCGCCCCGCACCTCAAGCATATCGTCTTTTCCGATCCGCGCGGCATGCGCAAATACGACGACCCGCGCCTGATCGACGCCGCTGCACTGGCCGCGAAGGGCCGCGCCCGCGCCGAACGCGAACCCGGCCTCTATGACACGCTCGTCGATGCGACCGACGGCAACGTCACCGCCGTGCTCTGTACGACCTCGGGCACCACCGCCAATCCCAAGCTCGCGATGTTGTCCGGCGGAAGCATCCTGCGGCACTGCGCGACCTATCTCACCTTCGATCCTAAAGGACCGGAGGACGAATACGTTTCGGTGCTGCCGCTGCCGTGGATCATGGAGCAGGTCTACGCACTCGGCAAAGGGCTGCTCAGCCGGATGAAGGTGAACTTCGTCGAAGAGCCCGATACGCTGATGAACGACTTCCGCGAGATCGCGCCGACGTTCGTGCTGTTCGCGCCGCGCATCTGGGAATCGATCGCGGCCGACGTGCGCGCACGGGTGATGGACGCCTCGCCGCTGAAGCAGAAGCTCTACGACGCCGGCATGAAGGCCGGGCTCGCCGCGCTCGGCCGCAACGCCCATTCG
>JBEIPX010000314.1:0-4266 GCA_040376815.1 Bradyrhizobiaceae bacterium | reverse complement strand
CACATCTGCAGGAAGCGCTCGAGACGCGCCGAGGAGTGCTCCGGTCCCTGCCCTTCGTAGCCGTGCGGCAGCAGGCAGACGAGGCCCGACATGCGCAGCCATTTGCGTTCGCCGGATGAGATGAACTGGTCGAACACGACCTGCGCGCCGTTGGCGAAGTCGCCGAACTGCGCTTCCCACAGGGTGAGCGAATTCGGCTCCGCCAGCGAGTAGCCGTATTCGAAGCCGAGCACCGCCTCTTCCGACAGCAGCGAGTTAATGACCTCGTAGTGGCCCTGCTTCTCGCTGAGATGATTGAACGGCGTGTAGCGGCTTTCGTCTTCCTGATCGAACAGCACCGAATGGCGCTGCGAGAAGGTGCCGCGCTCACAGTCCTGGCCGGAGAGACGAACGCGATGGCCATCCTCGAGCAACGTGCAGAACGCCAGCGCTTCGCCGGTCGCCCAGTCGATGCCTTCGCCGTTTTCGATCGCCTTCAAACGCGCATCAAGGAAGCGCTGCACGGTGCGGTGAACGCGGAAACCGTCCGGCGCCTTGGTGATCTTGCGACCGATCTCCTTCAGATGATCGAGTGCAACGCCCGTGTTGCCGCGGCGCGGATCTTCTGAAAGATCGGCGGACTTGAAGCCGGCCCACTTGCCGTCGAGCCAGTCGGCCTTGTTCGGCTTGTAGCCGGCACCGGCTTCCAGCTCGGCATCGAGACGCGCGCGCCAGTCGGCCTTGGCCTTGTCGACCTCGCCCTCGGTCATCACGCCGTCGGCGATCAGGCGCTTCGAGTAGATGTCGAGCGTCGAGGGATGCGTCGCGATCTTCTTGTACATCACCGGCTGGGTGAACGCCGGCTCGTCGCCCTCGTTGTGGCCGTGGCGGCGATAGCAGAACATGTCGATGACGACCGGCTTGTGGAACTTCTGCCGGTACTCGATCGCAACCTTGGCGGCGAACACCACTGCTTCCGGATCGTCGCCGTTCACATGGAAGATCGGCGCATCGATCATCTTGGCGACGTCGGACGGATACGGCGACGAACGCGAATAACGCGGATAGGTCGTGAAGCCGATCTGATTGTTGACGATGAAGTGGATCGAACCGCCGGTGCGGTAGCCCTTCAGATCGGACAGACCGAAGCACTCGGGCACCACGCCCTGGCCTGCGAACGCCGCGTCACCATGCAGCAGCAGCGGCAGCACCGAGATGCGCTGATCCGGCGGATCGCCGTTCTGGTCCTGCTTCGCGCGCACCTTGCCGAGCACCACCGGATCGACGATTTCGAGATGCGAGGGGTTCGCGGTCAGCGACAGGTGAATGCGGTTGTTGTCGAACTCGCGATCGGATGACGCGCCGAGGTGATACTTCACGTCGCCCGAGCCTTCGACCTCGTCCGGATTGGCCGAGCCGCCCTTGAATTCATGAAACAGCGCGCGGTGCGGCTTGCCCATCACCTGCGTCAGCACATTGAGGCGGCCGCGATGCGGCATGCCCAGCACGATGTCCTTTACGCCGAGATTGCCGCCACGCTTAATGATCTGTTCGAGCGCGGGGATCAGCGATTCGCCGCCATCGAGGCCGAAACGCTTGGTGCCGGTGAACTTGATGTCGCAGAACTTCTCGAAGCCTTCGGTCTCGATGAGCTTCATCAGGATGGCGCGGCGGCCCTCGCGGGTGAAGCTGATCTCCTTGTCCGGACCCTCGATGCGTTCTTGAATCCAGGCTTTCTGCGCACCGTTCGAGATGTGCATGAATTCGACGCCGAGCGTCTGACAATAGGTGCGTTCGCAGATCGCGACGATCTCGCGCAACGTGCCGTATTCGAGGCCGAGCACGTGATCGAGGAAAATCTTGCGGTCGAGATCGGCGTCGGTGAAGCCGTACGTCCGCGGATCGAGCTCTTCGTGGTCACGCGGCGGTTCAAGGCCGAGCGGGTCGAGCTTGGCGTGGAAATGGCCGCGCATGCGGTAGGCGCGAATCAGCATCAGGGCACGGACCGAATCGCGCGTCGCCTGAAGCACGTCGGGGGAGCTTGACGGCGCGCCGCCCTTGGCGGCCTGCGACTTGGCTTGCAGCTTGTTGCCGATCGCCTTTTCGACTTCGGCCCAGTTGCCGTCGAGCGCCGAGGTCAGGTCGTCGCGCGGTGCCTGCGGCCAATGCGGCTTCTCCCAACTCGGACCCACGGCATTCTTTTTGACAGCGTCGGGTGTGTCCTTGAGGCTCTTGAAGAATTCCTGCCATTCGGGGTCGACCGATCCGGGATCGGTCTCGTACCGGGCGTACATGTCGTCGATGTAGGGGGCGTTCGCGCCGTAAAGGAAGGAAGTCAGTGCAAAAGCGGCATTCGCGTCTTGGCGAGACATAAGCGCGTCCTGGCTATCTTTTTGACGTCACATAGGAATTCGCGGGCATCGAGGCGCGATATTGGTTCGATATCGGCCGATTGGCTATCTTTACCCTATTTGGGGCAAATATTCGCGCGTAAAAGAACCAAAGAATGATCTTCAGTTCAATTTTTAGAGAACCAGTTTCGCTCCCAATTCCGTCGATTTGAAAGCAAAAAGGCCCCGGAATGAACCGGGACCTTTGCCACATCAGAGTTGCGAAAAGCTCGCGCCTCAGCGCTTCAGAACCTCTACCAGCGTCGTGCCAAGCCGCGCCGGCGACGGCGACACCCTGATACCGGCCGACTCCATCGCCGCGATCTTGGACTCTGCGTCGCCCTTGCCGCCGGAGACGATCGCGCCGGCATGGCCCATGCGGCGGCCCGGAGGCGCGGTGCGGCCAGCGATGAAGCCGACCATCGGCTTCTTGCGGCCGCGCTTGGCTTCGTCCTTGAGAAACTGCGCCGCTTCTTCCTCGGCCGAACCGCCGATTTCGCCGATCATGATGATCGACTCAGTTTTGTCGTCGGCCAGGAAAAGCTCGAGCACGTCGATGAACTCGGTGCCCTTCACGGGGTCACCACCGATGCCGACCGCCGAGGTCTGACCGAGCCCGGCTTGTGTGGTCTGGAACACCGCTTCGTAAGTCAGCGTGCCGGAGCGCGAGAGAATGCCAACATTGCCTCGCTTGAAGATGTTGGCCGGCATGATGCCGATTTTGCACTCGCCGGCGGTGACGACACCCGGGCAGTTCGGTCCAATCAGGCGCGACTTCGAGCCGGAGAGCGAGCGCTTCACCTTCACCATGTCGAGTACCGGAATGCCCTCGGTGATGCAGATGATCAGCGGCACTTCGGCGTCGATCGCCTCGCAGATCGCGTCAGCTGCGCCCGGCGGCGGCACGTAGATCACGCTGGCGTCGGCGCCAGTCTTCGCGCGCGCTTCGGCGACCGTGTCAAACACCGGCAGGCCGAGATGGGTCGAGCCGCCTTTGCCCGGCGAGGTGCCGCCGACCATCTTGGTGCCGTAGGCGATCGCGCCTTCGGAATGGAAAGTGCCGTTCTTGCCGGTGAAACCCTGGCAGATGACTTTCGTGTTCTTGTCGATCAAGACGGACATTACTTGGCTCCCTTGACCGCGTTCACGATCTTCTGCGCGGCATCGTCGAGGTCGTCGGCCGGCAACACATTCAGCCCCGACTCGCGGATGATTTTCTTGCCTTCCTCGACATTGGTGCCTTCGAGGCGAACCACCAGCGGCACCTGCAGACCGACCGTCTTCACCGCCGCGATCACGCCGCGCGCGATCACGTCGCACTTCATGATGCCGCCGAAGATGTTGACGAGGATGCCCTTAACGTTCGGATCCGACGTGATGATCTTGAACGCCGCCGTCACCTTCTCTTCCGAAGCGCCGCCGCCGACGTCGAGGAAGTTGGCCGGGCTTTCGCCGTAGAGCTTGATGATGTCGAGCGTCGCCATCGCAAGGCCGGCGCCGTTGACCATGCAGCCGATCGTGCCGTCCAGCGCGATGTAGGCGAGATCATACTTCGACGCCTCGATTTCCTTGGCGTCCTCTTCCGTGGTGTCGCGCAGCGCGACGATGTCCGGATGGCGATAGAGCGAGTTCGAGTCGAACGAGATTTTCGCGTCGAGGCACTTCAGCTCGCCCTGCTTGGTGATGACGAGCGGATTGATCTCCAGCATCGCCATGTCCTTGGCGACGAACGCCGCATAAAGCTGCGCGATCAGCTTTTCCGCCTGTTTCGCCAGATCGCCGGTGAGCTTCAGCGTGTTGGCGACCTTGCGGCCGTGATGCGGCATCACGCCGGTCGCCGGATCGACCGAGAACGTTACGATCTTCTCAGGGGTATCGTGAGCGACCTTCTCGATGT
>JBEIPX010000487.1:0-2598 GCA_040376815.1 Bradyrhizobiaceae bacterium | reverse complement strand
GCGGAATTCCTTCTTCTTGGCGAATTCATCTGGAAAGACCCGCGTGGACCGAAAGCCGCGCTCATGGACGTTGCGGACGCGATCGGGCAAAATCGGGCCAAGATCGGTTGAGATACAACCGACTGGACCATGCTGATGCCTCATCCTGAGGAGCCGTTTCGCCAGAAACG
Organism: Bradyrhizobiaceae bacterium; assembly: GCA_040376815.1. Classification (GTDB taxonomy): domain Bacteria; phylum Pseudomonadota; class Alphaproteobacteria; order Rhizobiales; family Xanthobacteraceae; genus SG-bin9. The sequence goes on along the minus strand of JBEIPX010000487.1, from coordinate 2,428 downwards.
GCGTCTCGAAGGATAGGCCACATGATCCACTCATCCTTCGAGACGCCCGCTGCGCGGGCTCCTCAGGATGAAGTCTGTTAGGATTGAAGGGTTAAGACGTCGGTATGAAAGTCCTGCTGCGCCTCGCGCCGGTGATCGCCCTAAGCGCCGCTCTCGCGGCGCCGGCGGCCGCGCAGATTTCGCTGACGCCGCCCGGCCTCGAAAAGCAGCAGCCGAAATCCGCTCCCAGGAAACAACCGGCCAAGAAGGCCGAGCCCAGAAGCGAGTCGAAGAAATCCGCCGTACCGAAGAAATCCGCACCGCCTCCGGCGGCCGCTGCGCCCGCCCCTGCCGCACCGCCCGCGCCAAACGCGAACGACCCGGATGCCGCCTATGCCGCTTACCAGCGCGGGCAGTATAAGACCGCCCTCGATCTTGCCACCGCGCGCGCCGAACAGTTTGGCGATCCGAAAGCGATGACGCTGCTGGGCGAACTTTACGCCAACGGCATCGGCATCAAGCGCGACGACGAGAAGGCCGCAGGCTGGTACAAGCAGGCCGCCGATCGCGGCGACCGCGAAGCCATGTTTGCGCTGGCGATGTTCCGCATTGCAGGCCGTGCCGGTCCCACCAATCGCGAGGAAGGGGCGAAGCTGCTTGCGTCGTCCGCCAAGCTCGGCAACCCGAAGGCCGCGTACAACCTCGCGCTGTTCTATATCGAGGGCAACACGTTCCCGCAGGATCTGAAACGCGCCGCGGAGCTGCTCAAGATCGGCGCCGCCGCCGGCAATCCGGAATCGCAGTACGCGCTTGCGACCTTCTACAAGGAGGGCACCGGCGTCGAGAAGGACGTCGTCAAGTCCGTGCAGCTTCTCAAAGCTGCCGCGCTCGCCGAGAATCTCGATGCCGAAGTCGAGTATGCCATCGCGCTGTTCAACGGCACCGGCATCCTCAAGGATGAAATCGCCGCGGTGGAACTGCTGAAGAAAGCATCCCGGCAAGGCAGCCCGATTGCGCAGAACCGCCTCGCCCGCGTGCTGGTGACCGGCATCGGCGCACCGATCGACAAGATCGAGGGCCTGAAATGGCATCTCGTCGCCAAGGCCAAGGGCAACAGCGACCCGCTACTCGACGATGCGCTGTCAAAGCTCACGCCCGACGAACGCCGGGATGTCGAGGAGCGCGCCCGCAAATGGATGAGCGGCAGGTAGGTCGTTTGCCCCGGCCTTGAGCCGGGGCCGTTCCAATCACCGAGTTTGTAGCGGTCCCGGCTCTGCGAAGCAGCGTTGTACGCCGCTTCGCGTCCGGGACAAGCAGCTATGTCCTTGCGCCTGCGCCCTTGACGCCGCCCGCCGCAGCAGGCACCCAAGCGTCAACCTCCCGTATATCCGGATAGTCCGCATGCTCTACTCCGCCGTCATCAACGTCATGGTCAAGGCCGCGCGCCGTGCCGGCCGCAGCCTCAAGCGCGACCTCGGCGAGATCGAGAACCTGCAGGTATCGCTGAAGGGTCCGGCGAACTTCGTCACTGCCGCCGACAGACGTGCGGAAGAGATGATCTACACCGATCTGTCGAAAGCACGCCCGGGCTATGGCTTCATCGGCGAGGAAGGCGGCACGCGCGAGGGCGCCGACAAGTCGCATACCTGGATCGTCGATCCGCTCGACGGCACGACGAACTTCCTGCACGGCATTCCGCAGTTCGCGATCTCGATCGGCCTGTCGCGCGAGGGCATGCTGATCGCCGGCGTGATCTACAATCCGGCGAACGACGATCTCTATATCGCCGAACGCGGCAAGGGCGCGTTTCTCAACGACCAGCGCCTGCGCGTCGCCGGCCGCAAGAAACTCAGCGAGGCGGTGATCGCCTGCGGCCTGCCGCATATCGGCCGCGGCGACATCGAGCTCGGCTCACGCGAAACCAGTGCGATGCAGACGCGCGTCGCGGGCCTGCGCCGCTTCGGCGCCGCCTCGCTCGATCTCGCCTTCGTCGCAGCCGGCCGCCTCGACGGCTACTGGGAGCGCAACCTGCAACCGTGGGATATGGCGGCGGGCATCATCATGGTGCGCGAATCCGGCGGTATCATCTCCGGAATCGACGGCCGGGACGACGCGATGACGAGCGGCAATATCGTCGCCGGCAACGAGTTCGTGCACGCCGAACTGGTGAAGGTGCTGAAAGCGGTGGAGTAGTACGGCGTCGCATCACTCTCAGCCGTCATTCCGGGGCGCGAGTGAAACGAGCGAACCCGGAATCCATCTATCAACGAACTCAGGGCGATGAAGATAGCGGCACGGTTCGTCAGCCGTCCTCCTGAGAGACGCCGCGGTTGTTCATCAACATTAAATCGTGCCCTGAGTTATCCCCGGTCTGGAATCCTCGCTTATGATGTTCGTGTCCCGTCCCTCGATGAGGGGCGTTCGCGATCGTCACGATACGCGGGGCGGG
>JBEIPX010000079.1:0-9641 GCA_040376815.1 Bradyrhizobiaceae bacterium | reverse complement strand
CCGACTTCATCTCATCGCGTTACGGCAAGAGCCAGGCGGTCGCCGCCACCGCCGCGATGATCGCGATCATCGGCTCGGTGCCTTACATCGCGCTCCAGCTCAAGGCGATCGCCTCCTCACTCGAAACCATTCTTGGACGGGAGCCGGCCCTCTCGCAGGTTCCGATCGTCGGCGATATCGCGCTCGTGATCGCGCTGGCGCTCGCCGCCTTCGCGGTGCTGTTTGGAACGCGCCAGACCGACGCGACCGAACACCAGCACGGCCTCATCCTTGCGGTCGCGACCGAATCGCTCGTGAAGCTGATCGCCTTCATCGCCGCCGGCGTGTTCGTCACGTTCTGGATGATCGGCCCGGTCAACCTGATGGAGCAGGTGGCGAAGTCGCCGGAAGCGGCGCGGATGATCAACCATACGCCGTCGATCGGCAACTTCCTGACGATGACGCTTCTGTCGTTCTTCGCCATCATGCTGCTGCCGCGGCAATTCCACGTCAGCGTGGTCGAGAACTCGAGCGATGCGGAAATCGGCCGCGCCCGCTGGCTGTTTCCGCTCTACCTGATCGCGATCAATCTCTTCGTCGTGCCGATCGCGCTCGCCGGCCTCGTCACCTTCCCGTTCGGCAGGGCGGACGCCGACATGTACGTGCTGGCGCTGCCGATCTCGGGCGGCGCGCCGATGCTGAGCGTGCTCGTGTTTATCGGCGGCCTGTCGGCGGCGACCGCGATGGTGATCGTCGAATGCGTCGCGCTGGCGATCATGGTGTCGAACGACATCGTCATCCCGGCCGTACTGCAACGGACATCGGCCGCACGGGCGCAGAAGGAGAATTTCGGGCGCTTCGTGCTGGTGGTACGCCGGGTTGCGATCTTCGCGGTGATGGTGCTCGCCTATCTCTACTACCGCGCGCTCGGCGACGCGCAGCTTGCCGCCATCGGCCTGCTGTCGTTCGCTGCAATCGCGCAGCTCGCTCCCGCCTTCTTCGGCGGCCTGATCTGGCGGCGCGCCACCGCGCGCGGCGCCATGGGCGGCATGCTGGTCGGCTTCGCGGTGTGGGGCTACACGCTGTTCCTGCCGAGCTTCAACGACATCACGCCGATCGTCACGACCATGCTCGAACATGGCCCGTTCGGTATCGAAGCGCTGCGGCCGCGCGCGCTGCTCGGCACCGACCTGCCGCCGCTGATGCACGGCGTGATCTGGAGCCTGTCGCTCAACCTGCTCGCCTATGTGGTGCTGTCGCTGACGAGCCGTCCGGCGGCGATCGAGCGGCTGCAAGCGGATCTGTTCGCACCGAGCACGCTGACGCCGATCGCGCCGACGTTCCGCCGCTGGCGCTCGACCATCACGGTGCAGGACATTCTCTCGACAGTGGCGCAATTTCTCGGACCCGAACGGGCGCTGCGCTCGTTCGAAACCTTCGCTGCGGAGCACCGCATCGACCTCGACCGCGCAGCACCCGCCGATTTCCGGCTGCTGCGCCATGCCGAGCACCTGATCGCATCTTCGATCGGCGCCGCTTCCTCGCGCCTCGTGCTGTCGCTGCTGCTGCGCAAACGCACGGTCTCCGCGAAGGCCGCGCTGAAGCTGCTCGACGACGCCAATGCCGCGCTGCACTTCAACCGCGAGATGATGCAAACCGCGCTCGATCACGTGCGCCAGGGCATCGCGGTGTTCAACACCGACCTGCAACTGATCTGTTCCAACCGGCAATTCGGCGAACTGCTCGAGCTGCCGTCGCACATCGTGCAGATCGGCGCGCCGCTCCAGGAAATTCTCGCTTACCTGAAGACGAAGGATGCGCAGTCCGACGAGAACGCCGATGTGCTCGCCGAGCGCAGGCTCGCGGCCTACACCACAGTCGGTGAGCCGTATCTCGAACGGCTGGTCGACCGGCAGATGGTGATCGAGGTGCGCGCCAACCGCATGCCGGGCGGCGAGCTGGTGATCACCTTCTCCGACATCACCCCAAGCTTCGAGGCGGCGGAAGCGCTGGAACGCGCCAATGCATCGCTGGAAAGGCGCGTGCGCGATCGAACCGAGGAATTGACCCGGCTCAATTCCGAGCTGGCGCAGGCGAAGAGCGTCGCGGAAGAAGCCAACATCTCGAAGACACGCTTTCTCGCCGCGGCGAGCCACGACATTCTCCAGCCGCTTAACGCCGCGCGGCTCTATGCGACGAGCCTCGTCGAGCGCCAGTCGGGCGGCGAAGACACGCGCCTCGTCGAGAACATCGACGACTCGCTGGAAGCGATCGAGGAAATTCTCGGCGCGCTGCTCGACATCTCCCGCCTCGATGCCGGCGCAGTGACGCCCTCGATCTCGTCCTTCCGCATCGGCGACCTGATGCGCTCGCTCGAAATCGAGTTCGCGCCGATGGCGCGGGCGAAGGGGCTCGATCTGCGCTTCGTCACCTGCGCGCTGCCGGTGCAGTCGGATCGCGTGATGCTGCGCCGCCTGATGCAGAACCTGATTTCCAACGCCATCAAGTACACGCCCGCCGGCCGGGTGCTGATCGGCTGCCGCCGGCGCGGCACCGCGCTCCAGATCTACATCTACGATACCGGCGTCGGCATTCCGCCCTCGAAGCGCGGCGAGATATTCAAGGAATTCCACCGCCTCGATCAGGGTGCGCGCATCGCCCGCGGCCTCGGGCTAGGCCTGTCGATCGTCGAGCGCCTGGCGCGCGTGCTCAGCCACGGCATCGCCATCGGCTCGAACAGGCGCGGCGGCTCGCATTTCTCGGTGATGTTGCCGACCGCCAAGGCTGTAACGCTGACCGCGGCCGTGACCAGCGCAACGCCGCTGTCGCTGACGCCGCTCTCCGGAACGCAAATCGTCTGCATCGAGAACGATCCCGCCATTCTCGACGGCATGAAGACCTTGCTGACCGGCTGGGATGCGAAGGTGATCGCGGCGCTCGAGCCGGCGGCCGCCATCGCCGAGATCGAACGCTGCCAGCAGCCGATCACGGGACTGCTCGTCGACTATCATCTCGACCGCGGCAACGGTATTGCCGCGATCCGCGATATCCGCCGCCAGTTCGGCCAGACGATCCCGGCGATCCTGATCACCGCAGATCGCAGCCCCCAGGTGCGCGCGGCCGCGCGCGAGGAAGGCATCGTAGTGCTGAACAAGCCGGTGAAGCCGTCGGCGCTACGCGCACTGCTCGGCCAGTGGCGCACGCAGCAGATGGTTGCCGCCGAGTAGTCATCGTTGTCGTCCTCGCGACAGCGGAGAATGCTGCTGATCGATCAGGATGCCGACGTCTCGCCCTGACGCCACTGGGCGCCGGCGATCTTCGAGGCCGCGATCACCGCCTGCGTCCGGCTTTCGACGCCGAGCTTCTGCAGGATCGCCGAGACGTGCGCCTTGATCGTCGCCTCCGAGACGGTGAGCTCGTAGGCGATCTGCTTGTTGAGCAGGCCCTGCGACAGCATCATCAGCACGCGCACCTGCTGCGGCGTCAGCGTCACCAGCCGGTCACGCAGCCGCATCAATTCCGGATCGCTGCCGACCGACAGATCGATATCGGGCGGGATCCACACATCGCCGGCCATCACCTTGGCGATGGCGTCGTGCAGGGTCTCGACTCCGAAGCGTTTCGGGATGAAACCCGACGCGCCGAACTCCATCGAGCGGCGGATCGTCTCCAGATCATCGCTCGCCGAGACGACCACGACCGGCACGGCCGGATACTGCGCGCGCAGATAGATTAGACCCGAAAAACCGGAAATCCCCGGCATGGTCAGGTCGAGCAGGATCAGATCGACATCGGAACTCGTTTCGAGCAGCGCCGTCAGCTCCTCGAACGAGCCTGCTTCATCGACTTGCGCCATGGTCATGCCCGTGGCGACCGCTTGCCGGAGCGCCCCGCGAAACAGCGGGTGATCGTCAGCGATGACAAGGCGGGTGCTGGCAGTCGGCGTCATCGAGTTCCTCAGGGCCACAGGCTCGCCTGCTGCGGAGCGTTCACTCTCTGGCATGCGATGAGGGGTTGCAAGCCCGCAGCCGCGGAGCGGGCCTGCGCTTGGTGCGCTGCAAAAAGAGCGATCAGATGTTTGGCGGCCCGTTCTGCGAGGATTGACGCTGACCAAGCAGATCGCTGATCACGGCGCGCGCGTCCAGCCGCTGGATCAGTTCATCATGAATGTTGCAAAGGCTGACGCGGAGATAGTTGTGCGTTGTCTGGAAATCGCGCCCGCGCAACTTTTCGTGGATCGGCATCAGCGAGAAATAGGTCTCCGCGAGTGGATCGGGAATATCCATCACTCGCTTCGGCGCGTGGCCTCCGACAACGTCTAGATGATGCGCCAGGACCCCACGGGCGTCCGCCCATGCGGTTTCGCCGATCGACGGCGGGACGGGGTAGCGGTCGAGAACCGACAGGGTGAGCGCAATCAGCTGATCGAGAACGGCGCGCCGCTCCGATCCGGAGTGGGAGCGCAAAGCCGCATCGACCGTCTCGCCGACCATGGCAAGCCCGAGCGGAAAGGCCTGCCAGCGGGCGCGTTCGACCGATTCGACGAAAGCAGCCTCATTGAACATCACCTTGGCATAGTGGCCAGCGCGGGCGCGCGAGTACTCGTAGATACCCTTCTGAACGATGAACGCGGATTGCGTATCGATGAAGTCGGCGAGCGATTGCCGATCGCGAACGGGGGGCTTGGGGCGGAATAGTCTTTTGAACAGATTCATGTCAGCCGTTCGTTGCCGTCCACGGTGCGGGACTGCCCAAGCAAGCATTAGCTCGGGCTGAGCTTTTCAAGCAACCCATGGTTTGTTAGCGGCCGCAGCATTTTCGGCGTCCGTCGAAAGTATAATCAAGTTTGGCCGAACTGTGATGCTAACTATCCTCATTCCTTATCCGGCTCCAAGACCGGTGACGAAGAAAATGAGAGAACGGGGGGCGCATCCCCTCGATTGCTGAAATCCGCGCGCTTGGTTCGCGCCGATGAAATTGGGGAAGGACTCGCAAAATATGGCTCAATCCGCAGACCTCAAACAGCGTGAAGAAGCGCACTGGGCGAAGACATCGCGACTGATGCTCACGCATCTCGCCGTCTGGTTCTTCTTCGGCTTTATTGTCCACATGTTCGTGGTCCCGCTTAATACGATCAAGATTCCGATCCTCGGCTTCCCGCTTGGTTTCTACATGGCCGCACAGGGATCTCTCATCGTGTTCGTCGTCATGCTGTTCCTATTCGCCAAGCAGCAGGACAAGATCGATCGCGAATTCGGCTTTGCCGAAGAAGATTGAGGAGAACGAAATGGCTACGCAATCTTCAGGCGGCAGTTCCGACTTTCTGAACAATCTCGGACGCGTCTACGGCATTTACACCGGCGGCTTCCTCGCTTTCGTCATTCTGCTCGCGGTGCTCGAACAGGTCGGCGTTCCGAACAAGATTCTCGGTTACCTGTTCGTGTTCTTTACCCTCGCGGTTTACGCCATCATCGGCGTGCTCTCGCGAACGGCGGAAGTTTCCGAATACTATGTCGCGGGCCGCAGCGTCCCGGCTCTCTACAACGGCATGGCGACCGGCGCCGACTGGATGTCGGCGGCGTCGTTCGTCGGCATGGCCGGCACCCTGTTCCTGCTCGGCTATGACGGCCTTGCCTGGGTGCTCGGCTGGACTGGCGGCTTCGTGCTGGTGTCGATCCTGATCGGACCGTACCTGCGCAAGTTCGGCGCCTACACGGTTCCGGACTTCATGGCGTTCCGTTACGGCGGCAACTTTGCCCGCGGCATCGGTGTCGTCGTGCTCGTCGCCTGCTCCTTCACCTACGTGACGGCGCAGATCTACGGCACAGGCCTGATCGCCTCGCGCTTCCTCGGTATGCAGTTCGAACTGGCGGTGTTCGCCGGCCTGATCGGCATTCTGGTCTGCTCGATGCTTGGTGGCATGCGCGCGGTCACCTGGACCCAGGTTGCCCAGTACATCGTGCTGATCATCGCCTATCTGGTGCCGATCATCATCCTGTCGACCCAGAAGTTCGGGATTCCGATCCCGCAACTGACCTACGGTCAGGCAATCGCGGACATCGCTGCGCGTGAGCAGCAGATGATTGCCACAGGACTGGCGTCTGCGGCAGCACTCAAGCCGCATATCCAGCCTTTCATCAACTACTCGCCGCTGAACTTCTTCGCGATCATCATCTGCATGATGGTCGGTACAGCGTCGCTGCCGCACATCCTGATGCGCTACTTCACCACTCCGTCGGTGCGTGAAGCCCGCCAGTCGGTCGCCTGGTCGCTGCTGTTCATCTTCCTGCTTTACTTCTCGGCGCCGGCCTATGCGGCGTTCTCGAAGCTGGAAGTGTACACCAACATCATTGGCCGGGATCTGACCGCCATTCGCCCATGGTTGTTCAACTGGGGTGAACTCGGACTGATCCAGATCTGCGGCAAGAACGCGGGCAGCATCGATGCCATCGTCGCGGCCTGTAAGGCGATCGCCGGTCATCCCGGTGTCGTCCGCTTGCAGGACTTCGTGATCAATACGGACGTGATCGTGCTTTCCACGCCGGAAATCGCGGGCCTTCCCTATGTGATCTCGGGCCTGGTCGCTGCCGGCGGTCTCGCCGCTGCGCTCTCCACCGCTGACGGTCTGCTCCTCGCCATCGCCAACGCACTCTCGCACGACGTGTACTACAAGATGATCGATCCGAATGCGCCGACGGCGCGCCGGCTCACCATCGCACGCGTGCTGTTGCTGGTGGTCGCGGTGTGCTCGGCCTACCTGGCCTCAACCAAACCCGGGGATATTCTGGCCATGGTCGGCTGGGCGTTCTCGCTGGCGATGGCTGGTAACTTCCCGGCACTCGTGATGGGCGTCTGGTGGAAGCGGACGACGGCAACCGGTGCGATCTGCGGCATGCTCGCCGGTTTCGGCCTGTGCCTGTTCTACCTCGTGACGACGCGCTACTTCCCCGGCTTCGGTGTGAAGTACGCCGGCATGACGTCGCTGCTGAACCCGGTGTCGGGAATGCCGATCGTCGATGTCGCCAAGGCGATGGCGCTACCGAACGCCATGGACGGTCTCGTGACGCTCGCACATCCGCTCGCGAACAAGGTGGGTTGGTTCAACCTGACCAACATCGCCTGCGGATTGCTGGGAGCGCCGTTGGGCTTCCTCGTGATCTACGTTGTCAGCTTGATGGGCAAGGAACCCTCCAAGGAAATGCAGGCCTACGTCGACGAAATCCGCAAGCCGCGAGGCAAAACGGTGCTCGAAGAAAAGACTGCCTGACATCATCGAACCACGAACACGAAACGGGGCCTCCGGGCCCCGTTTCTTTTTTGGCAATCTCTCCCTGAGCATGTGCTTTCCGGTCATGCCGTTCGGCCTCCGGTGAGCCGAGGCCCTTGCCGGCCACGCGAGGGCTTGCCATTGTCGAGAGAAGGGGAGCGGCGACCTTGGACACTGCAACGTCACTCGCAACGTACTGGTACTTCCATCTGCCGAACTTCGTGCTGGCCGCGATCATGTACACCATGCTCGGCCGCGTGTTGCTTGGCCTGATGGTCGACGCCGACTCGCCGAACTACATCTGGCGTTTTTTCTGCAGGATCACCGATCCGTTTGTCGCGGTGTTCGCGACAGTGACACCAAAAACGACCGCGCCGGTCGTGCTCTGGCTGTTCAGCTTCGTCTGGCTGTTCTGGCTGCGCGTCGCATTTCACTACACGCTGCTGCTTCTCAACCTCGCGCCGCGTGCGGCGGGAGCTGCATCATGAGCCGCAACTTCTATTTCATCGGCATCGCGTTCTTCGGAATGATCAACGGCATCTTCAATCAGCTCGCGCTGGTGTTTGCGCTGCTCTACGTGCAGCCGCTGGCGGGGCCGCTGCTGTTCGGCAGCCTGCCGCTGACCCTGATGTTCGCATCGCTGATGGTTTCCACCGCGACGGTCATTCTGGGAGGAATTCCGGCTGCGATTTACGAGCGCGTGACCGCCAAAACCGATTCGGATGACGTGTCGCTTTGGATATGGCTGGCGGGAACCGCAATCCTCACCTTGCCGGCGATTGGCAATTTCCTGAGTGTCGGCCTTTAAGCCGGCGTTCTGCGGGACTCCCCTTCGATCTCGGCGGTCTTCGTCCGGGTTGCGGCGCAACCGCAGCGGGAATGTTGGCAACACACGTACGTCACCAACGTACACCGGATTGTGAAACTTTCGACGTTCGGGGGACTTCACATTCCATCCGGGCTGACGGCATAACCCATCAATCCGCGACCGCCTGTGCCGATGGAGTGACCAGGTCTTGGACGACATCCGCAAGGTGGCCTACGAAACAGTCCTGCGCGCGTGCAGCTTCGCCTCGCTTGCGATCTTCTGCGTGATGATCGGACTGTCATTCCTGCCGCGCGCGGCATTCCAGGCCGGCGGGTTTCTCACAATGCTGGTGACCGCCGTGCTCGTGTTCAAGGCGATGGAGGCGCGGACGAAAGATCATCGCCGAACCGAAGTCTGGCTCTATCTCGACGAGAACACGCGGCCTGCAAAGAATTTCGCACAGCCGGCGATCTCCGCGGTGATGCGCGAAACATACTTTACCTTCGCACGCTGGACTGCGGTCATCTCCATCGTGATGTGGAGCATCGCCCTCGCGTTCTCGTTCATGGATTTCAGTTAGAGCATTCCCTCTTTAGTCCAAGCATTCCTCGCACAAACAAACCGGCCGCGGATCGCCCCGCGGCCGGTTTTTGTTTTTGACGGTGACGGCGGCAAGCGCAGCCGCTACGGCGATTCCTTCGGCGTGCCGGCCATTTCGAGCAACCGCCGCCAGACCTTCTCCATCATGCTCGCCATCCGCTCGGCCTCGCGATCCTCGCTGCCGGGCGCGCGCTCGACGACTTTGTTGTCGGCCTTGTTGTCGGTCGTGCCGCCACCCTTCTTCAGCGAGTCCCCGCGCCGCAGCGGCTCCTCCCGGCGCATCTGCTGATCGACCTTGCCGGTCACTGCTGCGCCAGCCGGACGCTTCGCCAATTCTTCCTTCAGGCTCGCCACCTCACCCTGCAAACCGCTGGTGTCGGTGCTGAGCTTGGCGACCTGCTCGCGCAGCCTGTCGCTTTCACCGCGCAGACGTGTCGTCTCCTCGCGCAGGCGCGCGGCTTCTTCCCTCACCTTCGGAAGCTCGCCATTGCGAGGCTCTTCAGGTTTGGCGGCGACAGCCTGACGCTTCGCCAGTTCATCCTTGAGCGTGGCAAGGCCGGTCTTCAATCCACCGGTCTCGGCCGTGAGCCTGGTCAGCTGATCGCGCAAGCCATTGCCCTCGCCGCGCAGGCGCAATGTCTCATCCTTCAGCCGCGCGGCCTCCTCCCTGACCTTCGCCAGTTCGTCGGTGCCGGCGACGGCCGCCGTTTTCGGCGGCTCGGGACGTTGATCCGATGCCGCGACGCGCTTCGCGAGTTCGCCCTTCAGCGCTGCGACCTCGGCGCGCAGTGCCTTCGTTTCCGAGCCGAGCCGCGCGATCTGCTCGCGCCATGCATCAGTGTCGTCCTTTGATTTTTCAGCCTCGGCTGGCGGAGCAGCCGGTGTCTGCGGCTGGGTCTGCGGTAAGGCATCGGCCGTGCGCGTCCGGCGCGCATCGGCAACCGGCCGTCTCGCCTTCCGGCGCGGCAGGCTGTCGAGATAGCGCTG
>JBEIPX010000391.1:0-3464 GCA_040376815.1 Bradyrhizobiaceae bacterium | reverse complement strand
CGTGGTACCGGCAAAGACCGAGAACAGATCGGGGTAGCCGATCGCCACCGCAAGCGAGGAGTTCTTGGTCAGGTTCAGGTACTGGTTCGTCAGCGGCGGCAGGATGACGCGCATCGCCTGCGGCACCACGATCAGCCTCAACGTCTGCCCGCGCGTCAGCCCGAGCGACGAGCCCGCCTCCATCTGACCCTTGTGAACCGCAGTGATGCCGGCGCGCACGATCTCGGCGATGAAAGCGGCCGTATAAGTCGCGAGAGCGAGCGCGAGTGCAACGAACTCCGGAATGATCCGCGAGCCGCCGGCAAAGTTGAACCCGCGCAGCACCGGCAGTTCGAACGTCACGGGCGCACCGAATATCAACGCAGCAAGCAGCGGCAGACCGATGACGGCACCGAGCGTGTAAGGCCAGACCGTGACGACCGCTCCGCGGTCAAACAGGGCCCGTCGCGCATAGATGCGCGCGCCGATCGAGAAAACGATCGCGATCGCCAGCGCGATCAGAAACGGAAAGTATCCATCGATCGGGATCGGTTTCGGCACGACCAGACCGCGGCTATTGACGAACGCCAGACCGAATATGGAGAGGCTCTGGCGCGGACTTGGCAACGCCGCAAGCACGGCCAGATACCAGAACAGGATCTGAAAAAGCAGCGGCAGATTGCGCACGATCTCGACATAGCCGCCGCAAAGACGTGCAACCAGCCAGTTCGGCGACATCCGGCCGAGGCCGATGATGAATCCGAGAATCGTTGCGAAGAAAATTCCGACCGCCGACACGGCTAGCGTGTTCAGCAAGCCGACGAAAAAGACGCGTGTGTAGCTGTCGTTCTCGGCGTAGGGAATCAGCGCCTGACTGACGCCGAAGCCCGCGGTATTTTCGAGAAAGCCGAAGCCGGATGCGATCCGCTGCGCCTGCAGGTTCATGCGCGCGTTGGCAACGATCTCGTAACCGATCCAGATCAGTGCGGCAGCAAACAGCAGCTGCATCGCGATGCCCGAGAGGCCGCTATGGCCTCCCAGGGCGCGCTTGAGCTTTGCAGCAAGTTGCGGCGGCGGCTTGCGCGCTTCGATGGCCATGCCTGCCGCCTCTGGTTGCGATCAGCGGATCGGCGGTGCGTACTGGATACCACCCTGGTTCCAGAGCTTGTTCAGACCGCGCGCGATATTGAGCTTGGAGCCCGCGCCGACATTGCGGTCGAACGATTCACCGTAGTTGCCGACGGCCTTGATGATGCGCGAAACCCAGTCCTTGGTCAGGCCGAGCTGTTCGCCGAGATTGCCGTCCGTGCCGAACACGCGCTTGAGCTCGGGTTTGTCCGACTTCGCCATTTCGTCGACGTTCTTCTGCGTGATACCGAGCTCCTCGGCATTGATCATCGCAAACAGCGTCCACTTGACGATATCAAACCACTGATCGTCGCCGTGACGAACCACCGGACCGAGCGGTTCCTTCGAAATCACTTCCGGCAGCACGCCGTGATCGTTCGGCGCGGCGAGCTTGAGGCGCTCTGCATACAGCTGCGAGACGTCGGACGTGAACACGTCGCAGCGGCCCGCTTCATAGGCTTTCAGGGTCTCATCGGCGGTGCCGAATGCGATCACTTCGTACTTCATCTTGTTGGCCTTGAAGTAGTCGGCGACGTTCTGCTCAGTTGTTGTGCCGGTCTGCACACAAATTGACGCGCTGTTGAGCTCGAGCGACGAGTTCACCTTCAGCGACTTGCGCACCAGGAAACCCTGGCCGTCATAGTAGGTCACGCCGGTATAGTTCAGGCCGAGCGAGGTATCGCGCGACAGCGTCCAGGTGGAGTTGCGCGACAGCACATCGATTTCACCCGATTGCAGTGCGGTAAAACGATCCTTCGCGGACAGCGGAACGAACTTGATTTTGCTGGGGTCGTTGAGGACGGCCGCGGCGATGGCGCGGCACACGTCGACATCGAGACCGGTCCAGACACCCTTGTCGTCGGGTGTCGAGAACCCAGGCAGTCCCTGGCTGACGCCGCACGAGAGGATACCGCGTTCCTTCACAGTCTTCAGCGTTTGGGCGGCGGCCGAGCCGGCGACCATGGACACCGCGGCGGCGGCGGCGGTTGCGATGAGTGTCGTACGTTTCATGGCGAGACCTTTCACAAAATGCCGGTTTCACAAGCTCTTGCGTAGCAGCGCTGACACTGCCGGCCGATCCGCTCCGGCGCTCACGGATGAACCGCCGGCAGGCCTCTGGATCGGACAGCATGTCTCCTGCAGGGCATGCGCACGCGACAAACTGGAGACATAACAGGACGAGTTGCGAGGCCGGTCAAGGGGTTGACGGATTTGGCCGCGAGCCGCTTATTAGTTTTGCTTCACAACACCTGCGTGTCGGCCGCCCTAGTATCCCAATCCGCACACTAGCCGCGACAAAACGTCAACAAGAAAGCAGCGAGCATGAGCAATACCAGCGGCCGGGACGGCGATGCGCCGCTCGGAATCGAAACGCAGATTGTCACGTCCGGGCGCGATACGGCGGCGCAAAAAGGGTTCGTCAACCCGCCGATCGTCCGGGGGTCGACCGTCCTTTATCCGACCGCGGACGACCTCATCTCCCACCGCGGCGAATATACCTACGGCCGCTCCGGAACGCCGACCACGCGCGCCCTCCAGAACGCGTTGAAAGCGCTTGAAGGACCACAATGTGCGGGCGTCGGTCTTGCCCCCTCCGGCATGGCAGCGATTTCGACCGCGCTGCTGGCGATTCTGAAGAGCGGCGATCATATTCTCGTGTGCCGACAACGCCTACCGGCCGACGCGCAATTTTTGCAACGACATGCTCACGCGCTACGGCGTGGAGACGACTTATTTCGATCCGATGATCGGAAAAGGTATCGACAAACTCTTCCGCTCGAACACGCGGGCTGTGGTTGTCGAATCCCCGGGATCGCAAACGTTCGAGATGCCCGACGTTCCTGCAATCGCCGCAGTCGCGCATGCGCATAACGCACTCGTGATCGATGATAATACCTGGGCGACCGCCCTCTACCACCGCTCGCTCGATTTCGGCGTCGACATCAGCGTCCAGGCGGCGACGAAATACATCGGTGGGCATTCCGACATCATGTTCGGAACGATCGCGGCAAACGAGACTGCATGGCCGCAGATCGCGCAGGCCGTTCGCCTGCTCGGCGTCTGCGCCGGACCGGACGACGTGTTCCTGGCGCTGCGCGGACTGCGCACGCTCTCGGTGCGGCTCGCCCACCATCAGCGCTCGGGGCTTGAGATGGCGCGATGGCTGGCCGGGCGCCCCGAAGTTCAGCGGGTGCTGCATCCCGGGCTCGAGAGCGATCCGGGGCATGCGATCTGGAAGCGCGATTTCACCGGAGCAAGCGGTTTGTTCAGTATCGTGCTGCAACCCGCGCCGGAGAAGGCCGTGCATGCGCTGCTGAACTCGCTCAAGCTGTTCGGGATGGGCTTTTCGTGGGGCG
>JBEIPX010000514.1:0-2269 GCA_040376815.1 Bradyrhizobiaceae bacterium | reverse complement strand
TTCGAGGTGATGTGGAACGAATACTACCGTCTCGTCACCGAGAAGGTTCCGGGCCTCGCGACGCCATTGCCGACCAGTCATCCGTTCTACGTGCTGTTCGAGGCGTCCGGCGGCGATGCTGATCGTGTCCGCGCCGACCTCGAGCAGTTGCTCGAAGAGGCGATGGAGGGCGGCATCATTCTCGACGCTACCATTTCGACTTCCAATGCATCCGCTGCCGCGATCTGGCGCATTCGCGATTCGAGCGTCGAACTCAGCAAGGCGATCTCGCCGCGTGTCGGCTTCGACATCAGTCTCGCGATCGACCGGATGGAGGATTTCGCCAACCGCATTGCGGGCGATCTGCGCAAGCTCGACAATGAAGCGTTCTCGGTGGTGTACGGCCATCTCGGCGACGGCAATCTGCATGTCGTCGTCCATCACGCCGATACGCCCGGCCGCTATGTCGAGATTCAGGAACTGGTCTACGGCATCACCGGCGAGTTCGAAGGGTCGATCTCCGCCGAGCACGGGATCGGCATGCTGAAGAAGCCGTATCTGACACTCAGCCGCACCGAGGATGAAATCGAAACGATGCGCATGCTGAAGCGGTCGCTCGATCCACACAACATTCTCAACCCCGGCCGCATATTCACGGTGTGAGCGATGAAGCTGACAGAATCGGCTCTCGCAAACGATTTTGTCAGGCTCGAACCGCTTCACGAACGCCATCGCGATGAACTTCGGATCGCATGCAACGCCGATCCCGATGCGTTCAAACTCTGGCTCTACACGCTTGCAGGCGATCAATTCGATCCGTTCTGGGAACGGGTGCGGAAGGATCACGCGGCCGGATCGTGGATTCCCTACGCCGTGATCGCTGACGGGCAGTGTGTCGGTATTTCCTGCTATCTCGGCATCGAGCCGGCGCATCGCGCGCTCGAGGTCGGTAACACGTACTATCATCCGAAGGTGCGTGGTACGGCGGTCAATCCGGCCGCAAAGCATCTGCTGCTCGGCCATGCCTTTGCCTGCGGCGCCAACCGCGTGCAGTTCCGTGTCGATGCGACGAACGCCGTGTCGTGTGCGGCGATGGCGAAGCTCGGTGCGATGAAGGAAGGCGTCTATCGTCAGGAAAAGGCCATCTGGACAGGCCGCGTGCGCGACACCGTCATCTTCTCGATCCTGCGCGAGGAGTGGTTGCGCGTCGAAGCGGGCCTTAACGCGCGGCTCGCGGAGTTTCGCAGTCGCGCTCGCTGAAGGTTAGCGTATCAGAACAGATGCACGGCGTGCGGCGCAAAAAGCCCGATGCCCATGAACACAAGACCGAGGATGGCCAACCCGCCGGAGATCATCGCGAGAATGATCATGCCGGTGATGATGGTCGCCGACGCCAGCACGATGCCGATCTGGAAAGCGGCGGAAGCGACCTCGTAATGATGATACTTCGCCATGAACAGGTCGCGGTCGTGTTCAGCCTTCTTGGCGCGGGCAGCCAACTGCTCGGAGCCTTCGCCGGTTTCGGGTTCGGACCGGTAACGTGCGGCGGCTTTCTGCCAGTCGTCGATCTGCTTCGCAGCGGCGGCCTTGGTGGCGTCGTCAGGCAGGGTGCCGGCGGTAATCTTCAGATGCTCGGCCGCCGCCTGCACCGACGTCCGGCGGATGGTCTTGGCCTGGAAGAAGGCCCAGAGGTTCGATGCTTCGACGTTCTTGGCAATCGATTCGGTCTGAGCGCCTTTGCCGAGCGCTTCCGAGAACGCGAGAAACAGCGCGATCACCGCGATCAGCAATGCCACCCGCTTGTTGGAGCTCGAGGCATGCTCGGCATGCTCCGCGTGCTCCATGCTTTCGTGCGCCCCCATGATCGTCCCCCTATTGGCCTGCTGCACGATTGACTGAACCGTCTCGCCCGCGCAAGGGCAAGCGATGACAGTTTCCGTCGCGTAACGGGATCACGAGCGCGGATGGGCAGTCCGGTAGACTTCCATCAGCCGTTCGGCATCGACGCCGGTATAGATCTGCGTCGTCGAGAGCGAGGCGTGACCGAGCAATTCCTGGATGGCACGCAAGTCTCCACCGCGCGAGAGTAGATGCGTTGCGAACGAATGCCGCAGCGCATGCGGCGTGGCGCTGTCCGGCAGCCCCAGCGCACCGCGCAGCCGCTCCATGGTGAGTTGGATGATGCGCGGGCTGAGCGGCCCGCCGCGCGCGCCGACGAAAATCGGGGAGGCTGCCGGCAGGTCGTAAGGACACATCGCGACATAGTCCGCGATTAGTTGCAGCACGTTTT